>JALORJ010000397.1 GCA_025459035.1 Burkholderiales bacterium | reverse complement strand
ATCGCCCAGCCGTTGTTGATGATGCACTGGACGAACGGCAGGGCGTAGGCGCCTGCGGCGTTGATCGCGGCGTAGGTGTCGGTCTTCGACGAACCGCCGTCGCCGCAGGTCGTCACCGCCACGCGCGGTTCCTTGCGCAGCTTGAACGCCAGCGCGGCGCCGGCGGCGTGCAGGCATTGGGTGGAGATCGGCACGCACCAGGCGTAGTCGTGTTTCGGGGCTTCGGCGAAGTCGTTGCCGCGTTCGTCGCCGCCCCAGTACATCAGCACCTCGCGCGGACGCACGCCGCGCATGAACTGCGCGCCGTATTCGCGGTAGCTCGGCGCGAACACGTCCTCGGGCCGCATCGAGGCGCCGATGCCGACATGGGTGGCCTCGTGGCCGAGGCTGCTGGCGTAGGTGCCGAGCTTGCCGGTGCGCTGCAGCGCGATCGCCTTGCTGTCGAAGGTGCGCACGAACAGCATCTGCTTGAACAGCGGCAGCAGCGCGGCGGGATCGGCGAAGGCCGGCGGCGGCTCGGCGACGAGCGCGCCGTCGGGGCCGAGGTATTGCAGGTATTCGATCTCGAATCGTGCGGCGACGGTCATCCGGTGCGTCTCTGGCGTCGATCCGACGATGATACCCGCAGTGCGCACGCGACCCGTTGCGCAGCGCGTCATGACTCGCGACACGGGACAAGCGGCGCGAATCGTGCACGACGCGCCATGCGTCGCCGTATGGCCGCGCAAAAAAGAAGCGCGGCCGGGGCCGCGCTTCGGGTGACGCCGATGTCGTGCGGGTCCGCGCTGCGGCTCAGCGCCGGCAGAAGCGGTGCGTGCACTCGTCCGGCAGACCGGCACCGACCAGTACGCGCTGGGCGGTGTTGTCGGTCGGATCCGGATCCGGCGTGGCCGAGGACACGGTGGCGGTGATCGTCACCGTCTGCGGCCCGCGTCCGGCGACCGCGAGGCCGAAGAAGGCTTCGCCGGCGTTCGCCAGCGGACCGCTGGCGCTGCAGTTGAAGCGGAAACCGGTCGTCACCGTCGCCGGCGTGCAGGTCCAGCCGGTCGCCGGCACGATCGAGACGTTGCGCGGCAGCAGGTTGCCGGTGACCACCAGGCTCGGGTTGTCGGCGGCGCCGGGGCCGTCGTTGCGCACGGCGATCATGAACACGCCGCCGCGGCCGCTGCGGCCGATCATCCGCACCGACAGGTCGGCCGACGACTGGATCAGGGTCTGCGCGCTGGCCTGGTTGTTGCCGGGCACCGGATCGAACGCCGGGGCGGCGATGCTCGCCGTCAGGCGCACGGTGCGGCCGTTGAGCGCCGCGACGGCCGGGAAGCTGGCCGTGATCGGCGCGCTGCCGCCGGCGCCGAGGCCGGCGCCGATCCCCGAACACACGACCCGGGTCAGGGTCGTGGTCTGAGTGGTGGTGCTGCAGGTCCACGGTGCGGGCAGGCCGGCGATGGTCGGCGTCACCAGGGCGTCGAAGTCGAAGGTGATCGTGACCGACGCGGCCGCGTTCGGACCGGCGTTCGCGATCGTCGCGTTGTAGACGACGGTGCTGCCCACCGGCGCGGTGGCCGCGGCCGCCGCGACCGTCACCGCCAGATCGGCGCTGGTGCGGATCTGGACCGCGGCCGAGCCGCTGTCGTTGCCGGCGGCGGTGTCGGCGGTGGCGGACGCGATCGTCGCGGTCAACTGGACCAGACGCCCGGCCAGCGGATCGGTCGCCGGGAACGAGACCGGGAAGCTCGCGTTCGCGCCGGCGGCGAGGCTCGCCGCGGTGCAGGTCACGGTGGTCGTGGTGGCGGTCTGGGTCGCCGCGCCGCAGGTCCAGCCGGCCGGGGCCGCGACCGTCGGCGCCACGAGGGCGTCGAAGACCAGGCTCAGGCTCGGGCTGGCGGCGGCGCTCGGACCGCCGTTGGCCACGGCGACCGTGTAGCTCGCGGTGCCGCCCGGGGCGACCGGCGACGGGCCGGCCGTCGCGGTGACGCCCAGATCGACGATCGCGCGCACCGCGACCGACGCGGTGGCGGTGTTGTTCGCCGCGTTCGGGTCGGTGTACTGCGAGGTGATCGCCGCGGCGAGGGTCAGCGTCTGCCCGCCCAGCGCGGTGCCGACCGGCACGCTCGCGGTGAAGCTGCCGCTGTCGCCGCTGGCGAAGCTGGCGATGGTGCAGGCGACGGTGGTGGTGGTCGCGGTCTGCACCGGCGCGGCGCAGGTCCAGCCGGCCGGCGCGGTCACGGCCGGCGCGACCACGGCGTCGAACACCAGCGCGAGGCCGGCGAAAGCCGCGGCGTCGTCGGGGCCGGCGTTGGAGACGCCGACGGTGAAGCCGGCGTTGCCGCCGACATCCACGCCGCCGCTGCCGCTGGCGGTCACGCCGAGGTCGGATTCGGCCTGCACGTTCACCGCGGTCGTGGCCTGGTTGTTGGCGTTGGCCGGATCGGCGGTGGTCGAGGCGATCGCCGCCTGCAGGGTGAGCGCGCGGTTCGCCAGGGCGCTGTCGGTGACCACCGCGATGGCGAAGCTGTCGGTGGCGCCGACGGCGAAGGTCGCCGTGGTGCAGGTGACCGTGGTGGTGCTCACGGTCTGCACCGGCGCGGCGCAGGTCCAGCCGGCCGGCGCGGTCACGGCCGGCGTCACCACGGCGTCGAACACCAGCGCCAGCGACGCCGGACTGGCGGCGTTGGGGCCGGCGTTGTCGACATCGACGGTATAGTTGGCGGTGCCGCCGACGCGGACCGAGGCCGGCGCGGCGCTCGCGGTCACGCCCAGATCGGCGCTGCGGAAGGCCGCGACCGAGATCGCGATCCGCACCGGATCGTGGTCGGACACCCGGATCGCGTTGCCGGCGACGCCGAAGTTGTGCACGCCGAAGTCGGCGTTGATGCGGGCGTGATCGACGCGGATGTCGGCCGCCTCCATCACGATCGGCTCATTGATCACGACGTGGTCGAGGGTCTGCGCGTTGCCGTCGAACTCGTAGGAGTAGCGCTCCAGCGGGTTCAGGATCAGCTCGGAACCGTCGATCAGCGGCCGGGTGATCGGGCTGTCGAAGTACGAGATCACGTTCGGCTCGGCGGCCTCGTCGCCGCGGACGATGCCCATCACGTCGACGTAGCCGTCGTTGAATTCGAAGGCGTTGAAGTCGCCGAGGAGCACGATGCGCTCGGCCGGGTTCGCGATCTGGCGCGCATGCACCAGATCGGCCAGGAACATCGCCTGCTGGCCGCGCTTGTTGCGGACGCGGTCGCCTTCGGTCGGCCAGCCGTTGCTGCCCGGCGCGGTGTCGTCCAGGCCGTTGAGCGAGCGCAGGTGATTGACGATCACGGTGACCGGCCAGGACGCGCCGTTGGCGCTGTGCACGTTGGCGCGCAGCAGCAGCGGCGGGCGGTCGTTGAGCAGGGCGGTGCTGCCGTCCGGGTTGTTGAAGACGGTGTTCTTGCCGAACTGGGTC
>JALORJ010000396.1 GCA_025459035.1 Burkholderiales bacterium | reverse complement strand
TTCGTCGCGATCGCCGGGTACAGCGTCGCTTCGAACACCAGCACGCCGTCGAGCCGACACTCGACGCGTTCGACGATGTGGCGCGGGATCGGTTTGCCGAGGTCGTCGACGCGGTAGCCCGAGTGCATCGGGTGTCGCGCCAGCGCGCGCACCTCGATCACGTCGCCGCGGCGGATCCGCGGCGGCAGCTGGATGATGGCGTCGGCGGCCATTCGGTCTTCAGCGCGGCGGTCGCCGGCGAGCGGTGGCGCGCGCGGTCGGCCGCACCTTCATCGCGGACGCGACGACGCGCTCACCCGCAGGCCGTGCGCGCGACCTCGACCTGCGCCTCGGCCGACCACAGCGCACCGTCGGACGTGCGCATCACGCCCAGCACGCGCTGCGACTCGGCCAGCCGCATGCGGGTGGCAACGCGGGCGCGGCCGTTGTGCGGGCCGAGCGTGAAGGCGGCGACGCGCGGCAGCGGGTTGCGCTCCGCGAAGAGCCATGCGGCGTCGACATGATCGGCCGCGGTCATCGCGCAGCCGGGCAGCTCGATCGCGACGGGGACGACGTTGCCGTCTTCGGCGATCGGCACGATCTCGAGCTTCAGGCGCTCGCGGCGCATCGACGGCACCGCCTCGCCGAACGTCTCGCGCAGCGCGTCGACCAGCGACTCGGGTGTCGCGCGCGCGAGCCCGGGCCGCAGGACGACCGGCCACGCGACCACCGCGACCGCCGCACGCGCGAGCCACGCGCGCCGCACGTATCGCACCCCACCCGTCACGCGTACGAGAACCCGGCGTGCTTCAGCGGCAGCGTACGCACACGCTTGCCGGTCGCCGCGAAGATCGCGTTGCCGAGCGCGGGCCCGATCGCGGCCATCGGCGGCTCGCCGACCCCGCCCCAGAAGCCGCCGCTGGGCATCAGGATCGACTCGACCTTCGGCGTCTGCGCCAGTGCCAGCACCGGGTAGTCGGAGAAGTTGCGCTGCACGACCGCGCCGCCCTGGATGTTGATCTCTTCCAGCATCGCGGCCGACAGCGCCCACACCGCGCCGCTCTCGATCTGCGCCTTCACCGCGTCGGGGTGCACGACATGGCCGGGGTCGAGCGCGACGATCACGCGCTTGACTTCGATCACCGTGCCGTCCTTCACGGCGATCTCGACCGCTGCGGCGGAGTAGCTGCCGTACGAGTCGGACACCGCGATGCCGCGGTGCAGACCCTGGGGTGCCGGCGTGCCCCAACCCACGGCCTTCGCCACCGCATCGAGCACCGCCAGATCCTTCGGCTTGTTCGCGAGCAGCGGACGGCGGAACGCGACCGGATCCTTGCCCACCGCGTGCGCCAGTTCGTCGATGAAGCACTCGCGGAAGAACGGGTTGTGCGTGTGCGCGACCGCCCGCCACGGCCCGAGCAGCACGTGCGTGTTGCGCATCGCGTACTCGAGCGCGTAGTTCGGCACCGCGTACGGCATGTCCGAGAACACGCGCGTGCCGACCTGATCGATGCCGTCCTTCAGGAACTGCGGCAGGACACCGGCTGCCAGCGACGGCTCGGCCTGGCGCACCTGCCAGCCGATCCACCGCCCGTCCGCGTCCAGCGCCGCGCGCTGGCGCACGAGCGAGACCGGGCGATAGCGGCCCTGCACCATGTCCTCCTCGCGCGACCACTGCAGCCGCACCGGCGTGCCCGGGAACTTCTGCGCGAGCGCGATCGCCTGCTTGGTGTACTCGTTGAACAGTCCGCGCCGCCCGAAGCCGCCGCCGGCGTGCATCTTGTGGACGATCGTGCGGTCGAGCGGCACACCCGACGCCTCGGACGCCGCCGCGATGGCGGTCTCGCCGTTCTGCGTGCCGACCCAGACCTCGACGCCGTCGGCCGTGATGCGCGCGGTGGCCGTCTGCGGTTCGAGCGTCACGTGGTTGAGGAACGGCGCCCAGTACTCGGCCTCGACGATCTTCGCGGCGCCGGCAAAGGCCGCGGCGACATCGCCGTCCTTGCGCGCGACCGGCACATCGGTGGCGTCGAGACCGGTGCGCAGGAAGGCCTTGATCGACGCGTCGTCGACCGACGCGGCCTTGCCGCCGTCCCAGTCGATCTTCACGGTCTTCAGCGCCTGGTTCGCGCGCCACCAGTTGTCGGCGACGACGGCGACCCAGTCGTCGGTCGCGACCACGGCCTTCACCCCGCGCATGCCCTTCGCCACCGTGTCGTCGTGGCGCACGCGCTTGCCGCCGTGGATCGGGCACTGCGTGATCGATGCGTGCAGCAGGCCGACGTGCCCACCAGCGTCCAGTCCTTCGGGTCCTTGAGCTTCGGTTCCTTCGGCGCTTCGAGCGTCGTGGCGATCGGCGCGAGCCGGCCGTAGGTGGTGCTGCGGCCGGTCTTCGCGTGCGTCACCACGCCCTTCGCGACCGACAGCTCGGCCACCGGCACATCCCAGGTCCGCGCCGCGGCCGTCAGCAGCATCTCGCGCGCCGCGGCGCCGGCCTTGCGCACGTACTCGTGCGAGTCGCGGATGCCGCGACTGCCGCCGGTGCTCATGTTTCCCCAGATGCGATTGCGGCGGACGTGCTCGTTGACGTCGGCGTACTCGGGCGCGACCTTGCTCCAGTCGCACTCGAGCTCCTCGGCGACCAGCATCGCCAGGCCGGTGAAGCTCCCCTGCCCCAGCTCGGAGCGGGCGATGCGGATGACGACGGTGTCGTCGGGCTGGATCACGATCCAGTGCGTGACTTCGACACCGCTCGCGTCGGCCGCGCCCGCGGTGCCCGCATGCAGCAGCGGCACGCCGATCACGAGCGCGCCGGTGGCGGCGGCCGAGCCGATCAGGAAACCGCGACGGTCGGTGTGGAAGGGTCCGGAGGTCTTCATGGTCGCGGGCTCCGGGTCAGGCGGCGCGAGCCGCGGCGTGGATCGCGTCGCGGATGCGCACGTACGTGCCGCAGCGACACAGGTTGGTCATCGCCTCGGCGATGTCGGCGTCGGACGGGTCGGGGTTCGCCGCGATCAGCGCGGCCGCCGCCATGATCTGGCCGCTCTGGCAGTAGCCGCACTGCGGCACCTGCAGCCGGATCCAGGCCTTCTGCACCGGGTGCGAACGATCCGGCGACAGGCCCTCGATCGTCACGACCTTCTGCCCCGCCGCAGCCGACACCGGCAGCGAACACGACCGCACCGGCACGCCGTTCAGATGCACCGTGCACGCGCCGCACATGGCGATGCCGCAGCCGTACTTGGTGCCGGTCAGGCCGAGTTCGTCACGCAGCACCCACAGCAGCGGCATCTCGGGTTCGACATCGACCACGCGCTCGCGGCCGTTCACGTCCAGTCGGATCATCTTCGGGGTTCTCCAGAAACGGGGGACAGCGCCGGCGACGTACGGCGACACACATGCCTTACGGTGGGCACATCGGCAGCACCGGAGTTCCGTCGCCCGCTGGCGCGGACCTGCATGGGATCCATGCCGTCCGGTGCGCGCGTCGAAACGAGATGCCAGGACCACGATTGTCCGACGCCGTCGGGGGCGGCGCGAGGGACGTTTTCTCGGCGCGACCCCAAGGCGACGCCGCGGACGCGGCCCCTACTGCGCCGTCCAGCCGCCGTCGACCGGGAGGATCACCCCGGTGATCTGCGCGGCGGCGGGCGAGCACAGGAAGGCGACGATCTCGCCCAGATCGGCGGGCTCGACGAACGCCAGCGACGGCTGCTTCTCGCGCAGCAGATCGGCCGCGGCAGCGTCGGCATCGCCGCCCAGGCGCGTGGCGCGCAGCGCGATCTGCTGGTCAAGGATCGGCGTGCGCGTCCAGCCGGGACAGAAGCCGTTGCAGGTCACGCCATCGGCCGCGGCTTCGAGCGCGACGACCTTGGTGAGCCCTGCCAGCCCGTGCTTGGCTGCCGTGTACGCCGCCTTCAGCGGGCTGCCGACGAGCGCGTGCACCGAGCAAGTGTTGACGATGCGTCCCCAGCGCTGCGCGCGCATCGCCGGCAGCAGGGCGCGCGTTGTCAGGAACGCGCAGGTCAGATCGACCGCGAGGATGCGGTGCCACTGCTCGAGCGGGAACGTCTCGACCGGCGCCACGTGCTGGATGCCGGCGTTGTTGACGAGGATGTC
>JALORJ010000073.1 GCA_025459035.1 Burkholderiales bacterium | reverse complement strand
CGGATCGCCGTAGAACACCAGACCGCCGCCCGTCGCCAGCATGCCGCCGGTGGCCGGGTAGCTCATCGACTTGCTCCACACCAGCTTGCCGGTGGCCGCGTCGAACGCCTTGACCGCACCTGCACCCGCGTTGAAGTTCAGGACCTTGGCGCCGAGGTACCACTCACCGCGCTTCCACTCCATCTTCTTCGCCTGCAGGTCCATGGCGAAGTCATACACCGGCACGTAGACCATCTTCGTGCGGTGGCTGTACGCCATCGGATGCCATTCCTTGCCACCGTCGAGCGAAGGTGCGATGTCGGTCGTGACCTTGTCGTACACGACGTCCTTCTCGGGGTAGTTGTAGATCGGCTTGCAGTTGTTGGCCGGCGTGATCGGCTTCGTCCAGTTGACGCGCTGGAGAGCGGTCACCCACACGCACTTGTGCTCGTTGCCGTACTTGGTCTTGACCGTGTTGACGCGGTCGATCCCGTAGATGTGGCCGTTGCGCGAGCCGTGGAGCCACATCTTCTTGCCGCCGAGGTCGACGAGGATCATCTCGTTGACGCCGTCGTAGTCGTACGGGTCGTTCGGCGTGTAGTTGAAGTAGCTCTTCATCTTGCCGGTGTCGGGATCGAGCACCAGGTTGCTGTTGGTGAACAGGTTGTCACCGAGGCGAACGTGGCGATCGAAGTCCGGACCGGGGTTGCCGACCGGCCAGTACAGCGAGTTGGTTTCCTTGTCGTACGAGCCGGTGATCCAGGCCGAACCACCACCGTACTTCCAGGACTCGCCGGCCCACGTCTCGTTGCCGGCTTCGCCCGGACCCGGGATCGTGTAGGTCTTCCACACGGGCGCGCCCGTGTCCGCGTCGATGGCCGCGATCCAGCCGCGCACACCGTACTCGGCGCCGGAGGTACCGAAGATGATCTTGTTGCGAAGGGCCATCGGCATCAGGGTGAAGGTTTCGGCGTACGTGTAGTCGCCCATCTTCTTGTCCCAGACCACCTTGCCGGTCGCGTTGTCGAGCGCGACGATGTGCGCGTCGAGCGTCGCCAGGTAGACCTTGTTCTTGTACACGGCCACGCCGCGGTTCACGACGTCGCAGCACAGCTTCGGGAACACGTCGCCCGGGAGCTCGCGCTCGTACTTCCAGTTGACCTTGCCGGTGGAGCCGTCGACCGACCACACCTTGTTGTACGACGAGGTCACGTACACGGTGCCGTTGACGACCACGGCCTGGCTGTCCTGACCGTCGAGCACGCCGAAGGACAGGTTCCACACCGCCTTCATCGACTTGACGTTCTGCTGGTTGACCTGCGTCAGCGGGCTGTAGCGCGTCGTCTGGTAGTCGCGGCCGTACAGAAGCCAGTTGCTCGCGTCCTTGTCGGCGTTGAGCAGCATGTCGTCCGTGACGTAGTTCGGGTAGAGCTTGGCACCGGCTTCGTCCAGGCCCTGCGCGAATGCACCGCTCGAGGCCACGGCAAGAGCCGCGACGACCGCCGCGCGAGTGTATTGCTTCACCATTGAAGTACCTCCCAGATGCCTGTCCCGAGCCTTGGCTGGGACAGTGGTTATGAGCACCCTGGTCACCCGAGGTGCCCGTGCTTTGCGTGCTGTCCTGCGATGCGACGCGCGCCGACAGTAGTGAACGGTCCGGACCAAGTCAACACGCGTTCACGACGGTCCGACTCCTCTGAAACCCGCGCCGGATGCGGCGTTGCACAACACGGCTGGACAAAGCGCACATGTCCATGAAGTACCGTCCGCATTTCCGCTCGACCTTCCGGATCCGTCCCCGATGACCCTGTCGCTCCCGTCCCGTCCGTCCCCGTCGCGCCGCCGACTGCTGCGTTCGGCCTTCGGCGTCGTCTGCGCCGCCGCCGCCGTCGCTGCACGGCCTGCGTCGGCCGATCCGCTGCGGACGTGGCCGATCCGCATCCGCGGTCACGAACTCGCCGTCGAACTCGCCGACACGCCGGAGGCGCGACGCGCGGGGCTCATGTTCCGGCGCAGTCTCGACGAACACCGCGGCATGCTCTTCACGTACGACACGCCTGGACTGCATGCGATGTGGATGAAGAACACGTTGATCCCGCTGTCCGTCGCCTTCGTCGACGCGGAGGCGAGGATCATCAACATCGAGGACATGGAACCGCAGACCGAGACCGCGCACGCGGCGCGTGCGCCGGCGAGCTGGTCGCTCGAGGTCAATCGCGGATGGTTCCGCCGGCGCGGCATCCGGCCGGGGGATCGCATCGAAGGGCTCGACGCGCTGCCGCTGAATCGCTGACCCCCAACCGCGCTGCACGCGCCGTCGGGGGTCGCGCGCGGCGCCGACTCAGGCGAAGTTGGTCGCCGCGAAGTCCCAGTTCACGAGGCTCGCGAGATACGTCTCGACGAACTTCGCGCGCGCGTTGCGGTAGTCGATGTAGTACGCGTGCTCCCAGACGTCGATGGTCAGCAGCGCCTTGTCACCGGTCGTGAGCGGCGTCGCGGCGTTGCTCGTGTTGACGATGTCGACGCTGCCGTCGGCCTTCTTCACGAGCCACGTCCAGCCCGAACCGAAGTTGCCCAGCGCGCTCTTGGTGAACGCGTCCTTGAACGCGTCGTACGAGCCCCACTTCGCGTCGATCGCCGCCGCGAGCGCGCCGCCCGGCGTGCCACCACCGCCCGGCTTCATGCTGTGCCAGAAGAAGGTGTGGTTCCAGACCTGCGCCGAGTTGTTGAAGACCCCGCCCGACGACTTGCGCACGATGTCCTCGAGCGACAGCGGCTCGAACTCGGTGCCCTTGATCAGGTTGTTCAGGTTGGTGACGTAGGTCTGGTGGTGCTTGCCGTAGTGGAACTCGAAGGTCTCCTTCGAGATGTGCGGCGCGAGCGCGTCCATCGCGTAGGGAAGCGCGGGAAGCGTGTGTTCCATGAAGGCATCCTCGGGAGGTGGAAAGGCCGGCGAGTGTAGCGAGGGCACCGGCGCATCGCATCCTCGCGCCCGGCGTCGGTGCGCGATCAGCGATCGACGCGCACCACGACCGCAGTCGCGTCGTTGCGACCCATGTAGAGCCCCTGTCGCTCGACCGCCTGCGCGACCAGGGCGTCCGCCGCGGCCTGCGGATCGTCGGCCCGGACCACGGCGTCGCGCAGTGCGTGATCACCCAGCACTTCCCAGACACCGTCCGACGCGATCAGGAAGCGGTCGCCGCCGTGCAGCGACGCTTCCGCCGAGTCCACGACAAGGTGCGTGTCCAGCCCGATCGCGCGCTTCACGACGTGCCGCATGTCGTGGCGCGGCCAGACGTGGTCGGCCGTCAGCTGCTGCCAGCGGCCGTCGCGCAGCCGGTAGGCACGGCAGTCGCCGACATGCGCGAGCCGCCAGCGATCCTCGCGGAACAGCAGCGACGTGAGCGTGGCGACCGCGCCGTCGTCGTCGACGCGGCGGCTGTTCTGCGCGTGCAGCCATTCGTTGATCGCGCCGACCACCCGGTCGAGCGCCTGCGGCACCGACCACGCGGCAGGCGTCGCGTAGAAGTCCGTCACCGCGGCTTGCACGGCCGCCTGTGCCGCGACGCGTCCGCCGCCATCGGTGCCGACCCCGTCGGCCACCGCGACGGCGAATCCGCGTTCGGCGACGCGCGGATCGAGCGGATCCGCCACGCCCGCGGCGTCCTCGTTGACCTTGCCGGTGGCGGCGCGCGATGCGTGGCCGATCGACAGACGGGTCGATCCGAGCGCGACGCTCAGGGCAGTGCGAGCGACCGGCGACCCGCTTCCGCGGCCGGCGTTGGCGAGGCGTTCACCGACCACGCGAAGCGCCACGATCCGCGCCCCGGCCGCGCGCACCCGCGCCACCGGTGCCGAGGCCCCCGGCCTCGACTGCCGCGATCGCCTTCGCCTGATGGAAGTCGTCGGTGTAGCCGCAGGCGAACAGGCAGCACGCGAGCTGGTTCACGAGCGGGTGCGGAATCGGCGTCTCGCCGGCGAGCGCCGCCCGCGTCCACGTGGCGGTACCGGCGACATCGAACGCGCTGGGCAGCGACGCGAGCGTCTTCGTTCCCGTGCGCTCCTCGTCGAACAGCACGTCGCTCCCGCCGTCGCGGACGAGCACGATGCGCGGCCGCGCGCTTGCGCCGGCGACCGGTTCGCCTTCCGCACTGCGCATCACCAGCGCCGTCGCGCCGAGTGCCGCCGTCGTGGCCTCGAGGACGGCAAGGCGACTCGGGGTCGAAGCCGACACGAGCAGCACCGAGTCCGCGCCGAAAGGGTCGATCAGCTTCGCGACCAGATGCGCCGAGGTGCGGACACCGAGGCGATGCTTGAGCGCGAGCAAGCTCGCCAGGCCCGGCGAGAGCAGCGCCGTCGGCGCGAACGCCAGGTGATCGGATTCAAGCGCCGCACGCAGTGCCGCGCCGTTGGCGCTGGGCATCACGCCGAGCTCGCGGAACACGTAGGCCGCGGCGACCCGGCGCCCCCCTTCGAGCGTTCCGTGCACGAGGACAGGGACCCCGAGCCGCTGCAGCATCAGCGCGAGCAACGGCAGCAGGCTGGGCTGCTCGAGCGCGCCACCATAGGCAGGAAACACCACCGGGCGCAGCGGGCCCGCAGGCGTCGGGATCGCGTACATGCGCTCGCCGGTCGCGCGCATGAAGCCCAGGAGTTCGTCGACCGTCTCGCCGCGATGGCGCAGCAGCACCAGCAGTGCGCCCAGTTCGAGGTCGGGGACGCCGGCGTCGAGCATCGCCGAGAACAGATCGTGCGCTTCGGACTCGTCGAGCCCGCGGCGTTCGTCGTCACCGCAGACGGCCTTCAGGTAGGGAGTGAACGGCATCGCTCGGCAACCCGGCGTGACCGCCGGCAGTCCTCCTCGTGCCCGCATCCCACGACGCGTCGGGTGCGCACGTGCTGCGGGGCGCGACCCGCTTTGCAACGCATGTGCCACGCCACGATGTCCATCGAATCAGCAGCTTGCGTGCGACACGACGGGTCCGGACCGGAATCGCGCGCCGCATCGGTGCCAACGGTCGAAGGCGCGCCTCGCCACGGTGCGAAATCGACGCGCGCGTCGGTGCACGCCGGCAACGAGACCGTCACCCACATCGATCCGGCAGCTTGACTTCACGTGGCCCTTCACGTGCGCATGCCCGCGCAGGACCCGTCATCGTCGACGGGGTCAGGGCGCTGCACCGCCGGGACGGCATGTGCCCCCGGATCCCGCGCCTGCGCGGGCCCCGTCACGCATGTCGTCGGACGGCAGGCGCGGAGCGTCGGACGCCAGACATCACGCGCCGGTGGCCGCCCCGCAGGACCAGCACAGCTCGAACGCGATCGGATTGGCGGCGCCGCAACCCATGCACGGGCGCTCGGCCGGGCCGGGGTCGTGGCGCGCGGCGCGCACGATCACGTCCGCCGCCGCGGCATCGGCGCGATCGCGCAGCCACACCTCCGGCCAGGCGGACGTGAACGGCACCTCACCCAGGGCGCCATTGGCGTTTTCGTTCAGCACCAGCGCGTCGATGCCTGCGTGCGCGAGCAGGTCACGCAGCATGTGCGCCTCGATCAGCGTCGCCGCTCGACACAGCCGCTGCATCGGGATCGCGGGGCGCGTCAGAACAGCGCGAGCTGCGGGCTCGCGGCCACGTCCGGTCGCGGCGCACGAAACTGCGACGTGTCGAGGTCGCGGCGATCGCGATCGAGCCCCAGCCGGGCACACGCCTTCGTGAAGCGCTGTTCGAGAAGCTCGGCGAAGACACCGGTACCGCGGCCCCGCGTCGAGAAGTCGGCGTCGTAGTCGCGTCCGCCGCGCATGGCCTGCATGCGGCGCATCACGTGCTGCGCCTTGGCGGGGAAGTGTGTCACCAGCCAGTCGCGAAACAGCGTGCGGACCTCGTGGGGCAGCCGCAGCAGCACCCAGCCAGCACGACTGGCGCCTGCTGCGGCGGCGGCTTCGAGGATCGGCTCGATGGCGTCGTCGGTGAGAAACGGCACGACCGGCGCGACGAGCACACCGCACGGCACACCGGCCGCGTGCAGTGCGGCAAGGGTCTCGATACGGCGGGTCGGACTGCTCGCCCGCGGTTCGAGACGGCGCGCGATGTCGTGGTCGAGCGTCGTGACGCTGAGCAGCACCTGCACCAGCCCGCGACGGGCCATGTCCGAGAGCAGATCCAGGTCGCGCAGCACGAGCGCATTCTTGGTCACGATCCCGACCGGATGTCCGGTCTGCGCGAGCACCTCGAGCACGCTGCGCGTGACGCGCCAGTCGCGCTCCGCCGGCTGGTACGGGTCGGTGTTCGCGCCGAGCGCGATGTTCTCGCAGCGGTAGCCGGGCTTCGCGAGCGCTTCCCGCAGCAGTTGCGCCGCGTTGGTCTTGGCGAACAGGCGGGTCTCGAAGTCGAGCCCTGGCGACAGGTCGAGCGTCGCGTGGCTCGGCCGGGCATAGCAGTAACTGCAGCCGTGCTCGCAACCCACGTACGGGTTGATCGACGTGTGGAACGGCAGGTCGGGCGAATCGTTGTGGCTGAGGATCGATCGTGCGCGAATCGGCGTGACGTGCGTCGCGATCTGCGCCCGGTCGCCTTTGTGGTCGAGATCGTCCGGATCGAAGGCCGGTGCCTGGACGTGCTCGGCGTCGCGGACACGCACCGTACGCGCGAACCGGCCCTCGAGATTGAGGGTGGCCCCGCGCCCGCGCAGCAGGCGCGGCGCCCGTCCGTCATGGGTCTTCAGCGACATACTGTGTTTATAGACAGCCTCGCCGATCCGCACAAGGCTGCGTGCCCGCCCGAAAACGAAGAACCCCGCGCGCGGCGGGGTTCCGGGACGGGCGCGACCACGGTCGCTTCAGCGCAGCTTCATCATCCGCAGGGCGGCGTCGAACAGCGCGGACTTCGGGTCCGCGAACCGCTCGACGATGCTGAAGTGGTTGTCGTCCGGGCAGGGAATGTCGGCCGTCACGACGTCCTTCCACTGGGTGCGCAGCAGCTGATGCTGGTCGAGGAAGCCCGCGATCTCGCGACCGCCGACCGCCGTCCACACCGGCGCGTTGGTGGCGGGTCGCATGAACGCAGGACTGAGCTTGACCGCGGAGGTCTCGTCGAGCCTCAGGTCGGTGTTCAACGAAGGCACCTGCAGCAGTTCGGTGAGGTCGTACACGCCGCTGAGCGTCAGCGCGCCTTCGATCATCGTCGCCGGGAGCTCGGCGTCGAACCGGTCCCACTGCGCCGCCATCATCATGGTGGCCAGATGACCGCCGGCCGAATGTCCGGCGAGGTACAGGCTGTTGCCGAACGCGCCGTAGCGGCTGCCGGTGCGGTACACCCACGCCGTGGCCTTGAGCATCTGGCGCACGATGTCGTCGACCTTCACCGACGGGCAGAGCGCGTAGTTCGGCATCGCGACCGTGACGCCGCGCTTGACGAGTTCCGTCGCAAGAAACGAGTGATCGCGCTTGTCGAGCGAGCGCCAGTAGCCGCCGTGGATGAACATCAGCAGCGCCCGCGACCGACCTTCCGCCCGGAAGATGTCGATCTTCTCCATCGGATGGTCGCCGTACGGGATGTCGAGGTCGCAGTCGAGTTCGTCGCGCGCCGTCTTCGACAGCCGTGTCCACCGGTCGAAGTGCTGCGCGAACTCGGGCACCGCAGCCCGGTTGTTGTAGCGCCGCTCGAAGGTGGCGGTGTAATCGTCCATGACCCGGCTCCCCTTGGATTTTCGACACTCGAAGCGCGCCACATGGGGGTGGGGGCGCACTCACGAAAGGCTGTATTCAACCGCGCACACCCCGGGCGTGTCCACAGCGCGTTTCGAAAACCCAGACAAATCCGTGACTTGAAGCGGCACACCGATCCGTGACCGGTTTGCTTCGACCCTGCCGCATCGGCAGACTCGCAGGCTTCCGCCCCCGCCCTCACGACCGTGATCGACGCTTCCAAGAGTCCCCGCTTCCTGGTCGATGCCGACTGGGTCGCCGCCCACCTCGATGCTCCCGATGTCGTCGTGCTCGACGCGACGACCCACCTGGTCCCGCAGCCGGACCATCCGTACGACGTGATCTCCGGGCGGCAGGACTTCCACGCCGGCCACATCCCGGGCGCGCAGTTCGCCGACATCGACGGCGAACTGTCCGACCCCGATCACCCGCTGCACTTCATGCTGCCGTCACCGGAGCGATTCGCCGACGCGATGGCGGCCCTCGGCGTGTCCGACCACTCGACCGTCGTCTGCTACGCAACGGCCAATCACTGGTGGGCGACCCGCCTGTGGTGGATGCTGCGGGTGTTCGGGCACGACGCCGTCGCGGTGCTCGACGGCGGCTTCCAGGCGTGGCGCGCCGCGGGCCGCGCGGTCGAGACCGGGGACGCGCGCGGCCGCCCGCGTGGCCGCTTCACCGCGCGCTTGCGTCCCGAACTGGTGGCCGACCGCGACGCGGTCCTCGCCGCGATCGGCGCCGGCGACACCTGCACCGTGAACGCCCTGCGCCCGGAACAGCATGCCGGCGGCGGCAACACCAACTACGGTCGCCCCGGACACATCCGCGGCAGCATCAATCTGCCGGCGATCGACGTGGTCGGGTCCGACCACCGCTTCCTGCCCGCAGACGAACTGCGCCGCGTGCTGGCCCCCGCGCTGGCGACGCCGCGGGTCATCACCTACTGCGGCGGCGGCATCGCGGCGAGCAGCGTGACGATGCTGCTGATGATGCTGGGGCATCCCGACGTGCGCCTCTACGACGCGTCGCTGTCGGAGTGGGCGCCCGATCCGTCGCTGCCCATGGAGGGGCCGGACACGGCGCCGGCCGGCTGACCTGGGTCAAGGGCCCCGGCGCGGCCCAGCCTACAGTGGCGCCGACCCGCGCGCCGCCATGCCAGCCCCCGACCCCGCCGCCGAAGCCCCCGCCCCGACGGGCAGGGCCGTGGTGTTCCGCGCCCGGGGACTCGCCAAGACCTATCGCATGGGCGAGGTGGAGGTCCAGGCGCTGCGCGGGGTCGATCTCGACCTCTACGCCGGCGAGTTCGTGGTGCTGCTGGGCGCCTCCGGCAGCGGCAAGTCCACGCTGCTCAACATCCTCGGCGGCCTCGACGTGCCCACGAGCGGCGAGGTCTTCTACCTCGACCACAAGCTGACGGACGCTTCCGACGACGAGCTCACGCGCTTCCGCCGCGAGCACGTCGGCTTCGTGTTCCAATTCTACAACCTCATTCCCAGCCTCACCGCCGAGGAGAACGTCGCGCTGGTCACCGAGATCGCCGCGCGGCCCATGACCCCCGCCGACGCGCTGCGCCTGGTCGGGCTCGGCGACCGGCTCCACCACTTTCCGGCGCAGCTCTCCGGCGGCGAGCAGCGT
>JALORJ010000072.1 GCA_025459035.1 Burkholderiales bacterium | reverse complement strand
GAGCCGAAGCTGCTGGCCCTCGACGAGCCGGCGGCCGGCATGAACCCGACCGAGCGCGTGGCGCTCGGTCGTCTGATCGAGCGCATCCGCGAGGACGGCACCACCATCCTCGTGATCGAGCACGACGTGAAGCTCGTGATGGGCATGTGCGATCGCGTCGCGGTGCTCGACTACGGTCGGCGCATCGCGGAGGGCGTGCCGCGCGACGTGCAGCGCGACCCGGCCGTGATCGCGGCCTACCTGGGGGCGTGATGCGCGTGCGCGACGTGCGGGCCGTTCGCCGCTCCGGACACGCGGCCTGCGTGACGGGTCGCGACCGATGACGACGCGACCGCTGCTCGAGGTGCGCGGCCTCGAGGTCGCCTACGGCGGCATCGTCGCGGTGCGCGGCATCGACCTGCACGTCGAGGCCGGCGAGCTGGTCGCGCTGATCGGTGCGAACGGCGCCGGCAAGACCACGACGCTGAAGGCGCTGTCCGGCATGCTGTCGCCGCGGGCCGGGCAGGTGCGCTTCGACGGTGAAGACGTGACCGCCGCACCCGCGTTTCGTCGCGTGCGCGACGGCATCGCCCTGGTGCCCGAGGGACGCGGCGTGTTCGCGCGGCTGTCGGTCGAAGAGAACCTCGCGATGGGGGCCTACATCCGCAGCGACGCGCAGGCCGTCGCGGCCGACCGCGCGCGGATGTTCGACCTGTTCCCGCGGCTGGCCGAGCGCCGTGCGCAGATGGCCGGGACGCTGTCGGGCGGCGAGCAGCAGATGCTCGCGATCGGGCGGGCGCTGATGAGCCGGCCGCGACTGCTGCTGCTCGACGAGCCGTCGATGGGACTCGCGCCGTTGATGGTGCAGCGCATCTTCGAGGTGATCCGCATGGTCGCCGCCGAGGGCGTGACCGTGCTGCTGGTCGAGCAGAACGCGAAGCTCGCGCTGCAGGCGGCCGGGCGCGGTTACGTGATGGAGTCGGGGGCGATCACCGCGCACGACGCCGCGGCGACGCTGCTCGCGAGCCCGCAGGTCCGCGAGGCGTATCTGGGCGAGTGACGCCCCCGGGCGCAGGAGCGGCCCGGTGTGGCGCCGCCGTGGACGGCGCCGGCCCGGGCGGTGTCGTGCGTCAGGCGCGGGTTGTCAGGACGTGACGCGCCGCGTCGGGTCGGCGCGATCGATCATGCCGGGCGCATCGCCGCCGCCGGCACCGTGCGCCCGATCCGGGCGAGGCGGCCCAGCGTCAGCAGCTCGTCCATCACGTCCATCGTGAAGCCCTGCCGGTCGCCGCGTTCGTCGATGACCAGACGCGCGAGGTAGCCGTCGAGGGCCTCGGTGCCCCACATCTGCATGACGTTCTCGAGGATGCGCGGCATCGTCTCGAGCGCCGCATGCGGATCGACGCGCTTCGCCGGCGCGCGCGGGCGCTCGGAGAAGTCGATCGTCGGAAAGTCGCCGATCGTCGTCGACACCGGCAGTGTGTCGTCGTCGCTGTCCGGCACGTGGATGTTGTTGGCGGCGAGGATGCGTTCGAGCCGTTCGATGCGGCGGCGCATGCGCTCGACGAGGCGGGCGGTGTTCGAATCCGCGATGGAGCTGGCAGGCATGTTCGACCTCTGGCAAGGGTCGGTGCCTCTGACGGGCACCGTGCCGCCCGGCGTCAGCGCAAGTCGTGCCAGCCCGCCTGCTCGGGTTCGCCCGCGCGTCGGTGCAGCGTCAGGGCGACTCGAGCGCAATCCAGTCGCGGTCGATCAGGAAGTCGGTCGCGAGCCGCGCCTCGGCGCTGCCCGGCTCCGGGTGCCAGTCGTAGCGCCACTTCACGATCGGCGGCATCGACAGCAGGATGGATTCGGTGCGCCCGTTCGACTGCAGCCCGAACAGCGTGCCGCGGTCGAAGACCAGGTTGAACTCGACGTAGCGCCCGCGGCGCCAGGCCTGGAAGTCGCGCTCGCGCTCTCCGTACGGGGTGTCGCGGCGGCGCTCGACGATCGGCGCATAGGCCTCGAGGAAGTGGTCGCCGACGCTGCGCGTCAGCGCGAACGCACCGTCGAAGTGGGGGGCGGACAGGTCGTCGAAGAAGATCCCGCCGATGCCGCGCGGCTCGCGCCGGTGCTTCAGGTGGAAGTAGCGGTCGCACCAGCGCTTGAACGTCGGGTAGTGCTGCGCGCCGAACGGCGCCAGCGCGTCGCGACACACGCGATGGAAGTGCACCGCGTCGGCCTCGACGCCGTAGTACGGCGTGAGATCCATGCCGCCCCCGAACCACCACACGGGCGCGGCATCCGGCGCGAGCGCCGCGAACATCCGCACGTTGAGGTGGACCGTCGGCACGTGCGGGTTGCGCGGATGCAGCACCAGCGACACGCCCATGGCCTCGAAGCCGCGCCCGGCGATCTCGGGCCGGCCGGCCGAGGCCGACGCCGGCAGGTTCGCGCCCAGCACGTTCGAGAACAGCACGCCCGCACGCTCGAAGACGCGGCCGTCCTCGATCAGGCAGGACACCCCGCCGCCGCCCTCGGGCCGCTCCCAGGCGTCGCGCCGGAACGGAGCGCCTTCGAGCGCTTCGAGGCCGGCGACGATGCGTTGCTGCAGGCCGGTGAAGTAAGCCCGCGCGGCCGCGAGATCGAAGGAAGTGGAGGTGCTCATGGTCGGGCCCGGTTCAGGGTCGCCGCGCGCCGATCGCGCGGTGGCCGATGTCGCGTCGCAGCTGCATGCCGTCGAAGCGGATGCCCGCCGCGATCTCGTACGCGCGGCGCTGCGCGAGCTTCGCGTTGTCGCCCAGCGCGGTGACGCACAGCACGCGTCCGCCCGCCGTGCGCACCGTGTCGCCGTCGAGCGCGGTGCCGGCATGGAACACGTGACCGTCGGGCAGCGCCGCCGGCAGCCCGTCGATCGCGTCACCCTTGCGTGGCGCGTCGGGGTAGCCGGCCGCCGCGAGCACGACGCCCAGGGCGACACGCCGGTCCCAGTCGGCGTCGACGCGGTCGAGCGTGCCGGCGACGCCGTGCTCGAGCAGCACGAGGAAGTCGGTGCGCAGGCGCATCAGGATCGGCTGCGTCTCCGGGTCGCCCATCCGGCAGTTGAACTCGAGCACCTTGACGTCGCCGTCGGGCGAGATCATCAGCCCCGCGTAGAGGAAGCCGCCGAACGGCACGCCGTCCGCGGCCATGCCGTCGACCACCGGCCGGATCACCTCGCGCATCACCTTCGCGTGCACCTCGGGCGTCAGCACCGGTGCCGGCGAGTACGCGCCCATGCCGCCGGTGTTCGGGCCGGTGTCGCCGTCGCCGAGGCGCTTGTGATCCTGACTCGACGCGAGCGGCAGGACGTGCTGGCCGTCGACCATCACGATGAAGCTCGCTTCCTCGCCGACGAGACAGTCCTCGATGACCACGCGCGCACCGGCGTCGCCCATGCGGTTGTCCTCGAGCATCGCGGCCACCGCCGCGTGCGCCTCGGCGACCGAGGTGGCGACGACCACGCCCTTGCCGGCCGCGAGACCGTCGGCCTTGACGACGATCGGCGCGCCGCGCGCGTCGATGTACGCGTGGGCGGCGGCCGCGTCCGCGAATGTCGCGTAGCCCGCGGTCGGAATGTTGTGGCGGACCATGAAGCGCTTCGCGAAGTCCTTCGAACTCTCGAGCTGCGCGGCTGCGCGCGTCGGTCCGAACACCGCCAGGCCGGCTTCGCGGAACGCGTCGACCAGACCGGCGGCGAGCGGCGCCTCGGGACCGACGACGGTGAGGCCGATGCCCTCGGCCCGCGCGAACGCGACGAGATCCGGGATCGCGGCGATCGCGACGTTGGTGACGCGGTCCTCGCGCGCCGTGCCGGCGTTGCCCGGTGCGACGAAGACCCGCGCGATGCGCGGCGACTGCGCGAGGCGCCACGCCATCGCGTGCTCGCGCCCGCCGCTCCCGATCACCAGCACGTTCATCAGCGGCATCGCGTCAGGTCCGGGGTGGGTGCGGCCG
Organism: Burkholderiales bacterium; assembly: GCA_025459035.1. GTDB lineage: Bacteria > Pseudomonadota > Gammaproteobacteria > Burkholderiales. Next base: position 5,425 of record JALORJ010000072.1, on the reverse strand, counting down.
ATCGGCGCGCGTGCGCGGGCGAGACGAATCGGTCCACGGGCGCTCAGTGGCGGAAGTGACGCACGCCGGTGAAGACCATCGCGAGCCCGCGTTCATCGGCAGCCGCGATGACCTCGTCGTCGCGCACGCTGCCGCCGGGCTGGATCACGGCGCTGGCGCCCGCATCGGCGACGACGTCGAGGCCGTCGCGGAACGGGAAGAACGCATCGGACGCGACGACCGACCCGGCCAGCGAAAGCCCGGCTTCGGCGGCCTTGATCGACGCGATGCGTGCCGAGTCGAGCCGGCTGGGCTGACCCGCACCGAGGCCCAGGGTGCGCCCGTCGCCGCAGAACACGATGGCGTTGGACTTGACGTACTTCGCGACGGTCCACGCGAACCGCAGATCGGCCATCTGCGCATCGGTCGGCGCGCGGCGCGTGACCACACGCAGCACGGCGTCGTCGATGCCGTGGTTGTCCGCGGTCTGGACCAGCAGCCCCGAGCCGACGCGCTTCGACTCCATCGCGTTGCGGCCGCGCAGCCAGGCCGTGTCGCCACCGGGCGGCAGCGGGATCTCGAGCAGCCGGGCGGCGGCCTTGTCGGCGAAGACGGCGCGCGCATCGGCATCGAAGGCCGGCGCCATCAGGACCTCGACGAATTGCGCGGCCACGCGCCGCGCAGCCTCGCCGTCGACCGGGACGTTGAACGCGATGACTCCGCCGAACGCCGACACCGGGTCGGTCGCGAACGCCCGCGTGTAGGCCTCGGCAGGCGTCGCGGCGCGCGCGACCCCGCACGGATTGGCGTGCTTCACGATCACGCACGCGGGGCCGTCGCCGAAGCTGCGCACGCACTCCCACGCGGCGTCGGCGTCGGCGATGTTGTTGTACGACAGCGCCTTGCCCTGCAGCTGCCGGTACGTCGCGAGGCTGCCCGGCGCAGGCGCGAGGTCGCGATAGAACGCCGCCTGCTGGTGCGGGTTCTCGCCGTAGCGCATGGTCTGCACGCGCGTGAAGCTCGCATGCATCTCGCGCGGGAACAGGCCCTCGACGGGACCGCGCTGCGGCGCGTCGGGATCGAGACTCGTCAGGTACTCGCTGACCGCCGCGTCGTAGCGCGCGGTGTGCGTGAAGGCGCGGGTCGCGAGCGCCAGACGCAGGCGCGCCGGCACCGTGCCGTGGTCGCGCAGGGCGGCCAGCACCGACGGGTAGTCGGCCGGATCCGTCACCACTGCGACGCCGCCGGCATCGCCCCCGTGGTTCTTGGCGGCGGCGCGGACCATCGCCGGGCCGCCGATGTCGATGTTCTCGATCGCCTCGTCGAACGTGCATCCCGGCGTCGCGACGGTCTCGCGGAACGGGTAGAGGTTCACGGCCAGCACGTCGATCGGCGCGATGCCCGCCTGCGCGATCGCGTCGAGGTGCTCGCGCCGATCGCGCCGCGCGAGCAGTCCGCCGTGCACGCGCGGATGCAGCGTCTTGACGCGCCCGTCGAGCATCTCGGGAAAGCCGGTGTGCTGCGCGACCTCGGTCACCGGCAGACCGGCGTCGGTCAGCAGCTTCGCGGTGCCGCCGGTGGAGAGCAGTGCGAACCCGACGTCGACCAGGCCGCGGGCGAAGTCGACGATGCCGCGCTTGTCCGAGACCGACAGGAGCGCCAGCCGCGGCGCGCCTGCTGCGCTCATGCGAGTCCGTGCGCGAGCATCTTCTTGCGCAGCGTGTTGCGGTTCATGCCGAGGATCTGGGCCGCGAGCGTCTGGTTGCCGTCGGCGCGCGCGAGGACGGTCTCGAGCAGCGGTCGCTCGACCGTCTGCAGCACCATCTCGTAGACCGCGGTCGGCAGCTCGCCGTCCAGATCGCGGAAGTAGGCGTCGATCGCGCGTCGCACGCAGCGCGCCAGTTCGTTCTCGTTCTTCATCAGGCCGCCTCGAGCGCGGGGTCGGGGAACGGCGCGCGGGCGCCACGGGCAGCGCGGTCGAGCGCCGCGTCGAAGTGCCGTTCGATCGCCGCACGCTGCAGCGCGGCGTCGTCCTGTGCATTGATCACCGCACGCAGCGCGGCGCCGTCCGGGATCGACGCGGCATACCAGCCGACATGCTTGCGCGCGATGCGCGCCCCGGCCTGCGGACCGTGGAACGCGTGCAGCGCATCGACGTGGCCCAGGACGATGTCGCGCAGATCGTCGAGCGTCGGCGGGGGCAGCCGCCGGCCGGTCTGCAGGAAGTGATCGATCTCGCGGAACAGCCACGGCCGCCCCTGGGCGGCGCGGCCGATCATCACGGCGTCGGCCTGGGTGCGCGCGAGCACGTCGCGGGCCGCCTCGGGCGAGTCGATGTCGCCGTTGGCGACGACGGGAATCGACACGGCGGCCTTCACCTGCGCGACCGTGTCGTGCTCGGCACGGCCGGTGTAGAAGTCGCAACGCGTACGCCCGTGCACCGCCAGCGCCGCGATGCCGCTGTCCTGCGCGATGCGCGCGACCTCGAGCGCGTTGCGGCTGGCCGGATCCCAGCCGGTGCGGATCTTCAGCGTGACCGGGACGTCGACCGCGCGCACCACCGCGTCGACGATGCGCGCGACCAGCGACGTGTCGCGCAGCAGCGCCGATCCGGCGGCGACGTTGCAGACCTTCTTCGCGGGGCAACCCATGTTGATGTCGACGATCTGCGCACCGTGGTCGACGTTGAAGCGCGCGGCGTCGGCCATCCACGCCGGATCGGCGCCGGCGATCTGCACCGCCACCGGACCGGTCTCGCCGTCGTGGTCACGGCGCGAGCGGCTGCGGCGCGTGTGCCACAGGCGTGCGTCGGACGTCGTCATCTCGGACACCGCATGCCCGGCGCCGAGCGTGCGACACAGCTGCCGGAACGGTCGATCGGTGACGCCCGCCATGGGCGCCAGCACGAGCCGGTTGCCGAGTCTGTGGGAGCCGATCTGCATGGCGAGCGCGGTGACGAGATCGGCGGTCCGACGTGAAGGGACGCGGATTGTACTCACGCATTTTTCGCGTTCGCCGCCGCGTCACCGCGACGGTGCGCGACCGTGCGCGACGCACCGCGCGCGGGCGGCGCGCGGCCCGCGACTCAGCGCCGGGCGACCGCCAGTGCCCGTGCCGCGGCGCGCCGCAGCGGCCCACAGGTGTCGAGCACGGCAAGGCCGGCGCCGCGCAGCGGCGCGAGCCCCGGGGTCGCGTCGACGAACAGTCCGGCGAGGGTGTCGGTGAAGCCGATGGTGAGCGCGCGGTCGAGCCGCCGCGCACGACCGTGGCGGGCGAGTGCGAGCGCGGGGTCGGAGTCGCGCGTGCAGGCCTGCGCCAGCGTCCACGCGTCGCGCAGCCCGAGGTTGAGCCCCTGACCGGCGACCGGGTGCAGCGTCTGCGCGGCGTTGCCCAGCAGCACCGCGCGGTCGCGCACGAGCGAAGTGGCGGTCCGCGAGACGAGCGGCCACGTGCGTCGGTCGCGCACGGCCGTGAAGCGCCCGGCCCGCCAGCCGAAGCGCCGTTGCAGCGCGTCGAGGAATGCGGCATCCGGCGTCATGCTCAGCGCCAGCGCGGTGTCGGGCGGCACCACCCAGATCAGCGCGTGTTCGCCGCCGTCGCACGGCAGCAGCGCGATCGGGCCGTGCGCATCGAAGCGTTCCCACGCGACGCCGCGATCGGCCGCGTCGACCCGCACCCGCGCCGCGATCGCGTGCACGCCGTGGTCGCGCTCGACATGCGCGAAACCGAGCGCCGCATCGGCGCCCCCGCCGCCGTCCGCCAGCGCGACCGCGCGGGCGTCGACGCTGCCGTCGGTGGTGCGCACGACGACGTGGTCGGCGTGCATCTCGCCGCCGACGACGCGCACGCCGTCGTGCACCGCGGCGCGTGTCTTCGCGACGTCGCGCAGCGCCGCGCGCAGCGGCCCGTACGCGACGACGCGCCCGAGGACGTCGACGCCTGCATCCGCAGCGTGCAGCGCGCAGCGCCCGCCGTGACCGCGCTGCGAGATGTGGACGGTGCGGATCGGCGCCGACGCCGCATCGAGCCGACCGGCGACGCCGACGCGGTCGAGCAGACGCCAGCTGGCGTGCGACAGCGCAAGGCTGCGCTCGGCGAGCGCCCGCGCCGGGGTGTCCGGGTTCGGATCGGCCTCGAGCACCTGCACGTCGAGGCCGCGCGCACCCGCGGCCGCCGCGAGCACGAGACCGACAGGGCCGCCGCCGACGACGATCAGGTCGTGCATCGTGTCGCTCCCGGGATCCGGCGGTACGCCTCGCGGCCGGCAGGCGTCGCGGACGGCTTCACCGGCCCTCAGCCCAGCGCGCTGCCGACGATGCGCTCGACGTCGTCGATCGCCTTCGGCGTCGCGGCGGTCAGCACGTCGCAGCCGGTCGCCGTGACGAGGACGTCGTCCTCGATGCGCACGCCGATGTTCCACAGCGCCTCGGGTACGGCGTCGTCGGGCCGGATGTAGCAGCCCGGCTCGACCGTGAGCGTCATGCCGGGTTCGAGGGCGCGCCAGGCGCCGTCGCGCTTGTAGTCGCCGGCGTCGTGAACGTCGAGCCCGAGCCAGTGCCCGGTGCGATGCATGTAGAAGCGGCGGTAGTCGCCGGACTCGATCACCGCGTCGACGCTGCCGGCACACAGGCCGAGGTCGACGAAGCCCTGTGCGAGCACGCGCAGCGCCGCATCGTGCGGCGCCTCCCATGCGGCACCGGCCCGCACCGCGCCGATCGCCGCGGCCTGCGCCGCGAGCACCAGTGCGTAGACGTCACGCTGCGGCCCGGTGAAGCGGCCGTCGACCGGCCAGGTGCGCGTGATGTCCGACGCGTAGCCGTCGACCTCGCAGCCGGCGTCGATCAGCAGCAGGTCGCCGGGCTGCATGCGCCGCGTGTTCTCGACGTAGTGCAGGACGCAGGCATTCGGGCCGCTGGCGACGATCGCGGGGTAGGCCTGCGCGCGGGCGCCACGGCGCACGAACTCGTGCAGCAGTTCGGCCTCGATCTCGTACTCGAAGCGACCGGGCGCGGTCGCGGCCATCGCGCGGCGATGCGCGTCCGACGAGATCGCCGCCGCGCGCCGCATCGTCGCGATCTCGGCCGCGTCCTTCACCAGGCGCATGTCGTCGAGCACGCGGCGCACGTGCCGAAGCTCGGACGGTGCGACCACGCCGCAGCGCGCCTGCGCGCGCACCGCGTTGAGCCACTGCATCAGCCGTGCATCCCACGCGGGATCCGCAGCGAGGTCCGCGTGCAGCACCGGCTGGTCGGCGAGAAGCTCCGGCAGCATGCGGTCGAGGGCGTCGATCGGATGCGCTTCGTCGAAGCCGAACGCCGTCGCCGCGACCTCGGGACCGTGGCGGAAGCCGTCCCAGATCTCGCGCTCGAGGTTCTTCTCGCGGCAGAACAGCATCGACCGCGCGGTGGGGCCAGCCACGATCACCAGCACGGCCTCGGGCTCGGTG
>JALORJ010000395.1 GCA_025459035.1 Burkholderiales bacterium | reverse complement strand
TGCAAGCGACCGGCGTGCGAGCCACCCGGCACAGCCCCGCCACGACACGCCGACCAATGGGACGGCGAGCCCGGGAGGGATCAGCTGAACCAGCGCAGTACCTTATCGACCAGGCCCTTGCGCGCCGGGAACCCGTCGAGGACCCGGCCGAGCAGGACCGAAATGTTGTCCCGGCCCCCGTTGTCGTTGGCCAGTTGGATCAATTGCTTGGCGACCGAGGCAAGGTTATCACCAAAGGTGTTTATCGTTAAGTGAATGTCCGAGTCCTCGACCATGTCGGAGAGGCCGTCGGAGCACAGCACGTAGTGGTCGCCTTTCTCGACGGTCTCCTCGCGCAGCCCGACCTCGACGTTGGCCTCGACGCCGAGGGCGCGCGTCACGTAGTTCTTGTTGGCCGCGCGCTGTGCTTCCTCCGGCGAATAGAACCCGCGATCGACGAGTTCCTGCAGCAGCGAGTGGTCCAGCGTCAGCTGTTCGAAGCGGCCGCCGCGAAGCCGGTAGAGCCTTGAGTCGCCGACGTGCGCGATCGTGACGCGGTCGTCGTGGAACAGCGCCCCGACCACCGTCGTGCCCATGCCCTCGCACTGCGGCTGGGTCTTGGCAGTCTGGAAGATGATCTTGTTCGCGCGCTGGATGGCGTCGCGCAGCACGATGCTGCGGCGCGATAGCTGGGAGTGCGGGTCCGCCGAGCCGAGGTCCTCGCGCTCGACCGATTCGCGCACCAGGTTGACGATGGTCTTGACGGCGATCCCGCTGGCCACTTCGCCGGCGTTGTAGCCGCCCATGCCGTCGGCGAGCACGAGCAGGCCGATGTCGGCGTCGAAGGCGATCGTGTCCTCGTTGTGCTCGCGCACCTTGCCGGTGTCTGTCTCACCGACGAACAAGAGTTTGTTGCGCAGCGTCACGCGAATCGGCCTCGGGCCGCCCGCGTGTGACCTGCGTCACGTCCGGCGCTGGATCCCGCGCCGACGCTTGCCCGGCTACGGGTGCGCACGGAACTCGGGAAGGACCCGCTCGACAGATCTTGCATCGTGTTTGAGACCGTTCAGGCCAGCCGGTGCATGGCTGACCGATGAGAAACACTAGCACCCCGGCCATCGAAGTCCGAGTTTGCAGTCACAGTTTGCCCGGGCCCCGGGCCGGCCTGCAAAATCAGGGTTCGTCCCGACCGGTCGGCCGCGCCAGGTGAGTCGCGTGGCGCCCGTCTCCCCACGCCGCCCGAGCAGGAATCCGATGGCACGCCCCAGCACCGTCTTCGTCTGCACGGCCTGTGGCGCCGACTCGGCCAAGTGGCAGGGCCAGTGCCCCGGCTGTGGCGAATGGAACACGCTCGAGCGGCGCGATGCGCCGGCGCCCCGCCCGGGCAGCCCCGCGGCGCGCGCGCCGCGCCCGGCGACGGCCGCGCCGCTGGCCCTGTCGACGGACGGCCTGCCGGTGCGCTTCAGTTCCGGCCAGGCCGAACTCGACCGCGTGCTCGGCGGTGGCTTCGTGCCGGGCAGCGTCACGCTGCTGGGGGGCGACCCGGGCATCGGCAAGTCGACCTTGCTGCTGCAGGTGGCGGCCAGCGTCGCGCAGCGAGGTTCCGTGCTGTATGCGACCGGCGAGGAATCCGGCGCCCAGGTCGGGCTGCGCGCGAAGCGCCTGGGCCTGCCCGCCGCCGCGCTGCAGGTTGCGCCGGAGACCGATCTCGAGGAGATCCTCGCGCAGGCACGTGCCGCGCACGCGCAGTTGCTGGTGGTCGACTCGATCCAGACGGTGCAGCTTGCCGCGGTGCAGGCGAGCGCGGGCGGCGTGTCGCAGCTGCGCGAGTGCGCCGCCGAGCTGGTGCGATTCGCAAAATCGTCGGGCACGGCGGTCTGCATCGTCGGCCACGTCACGAAGGAGGGCACGATCGCCGGTCCGCGCGTGCTGGAGCACCTCGTCGACACGGTGCTCTATTTCGAAAGCGACGCCGGCTCGCGCTTCCGCATCGTGCGCGCCACCAAGAACCGCTTCGGCGCGGTCAACGAGCTGGCGTTCTTCGCGATGACCGAGGGCGGCCTGCGCGAGGTCGCCAATCCGTCGGCCATCTTCCTCGCGCGGCCGCAGCAGGTCGCGCCCGGCAGCGTCGTCATGGTGGCGCGCGAGGGTGGGCGCCCGCTGCTGGTGGAGATCCAGGCGCTGGTCGACCCGATGCGTTTCGGCAACCCGCGACGCGTCGCGCAGGGGCTGGACTCGACGCGGCTCTCGATGCTGCTGGCGGTGTTGCACCGCCACGGCGGCCTGTCGCTGCAGGACCACGACGTGTTCGCCAACGTGGTCGGCGGCCTGGACGTGCGCGAGACGGCGACCGACCTGCCGGTGCTGCTGGCGCTCGCCTCGAGCCTGCGCGACCGCGCCTTGCCGGAGACCCTGGTCGCCTTTGCAGGCAGGCGCTGGTGCCGCGCGACAACGTGCCGCGGCGCGCGGTCGAGGGCCTGGAGATCCGCGGCATCGCCCGGCTCGCCGAGGCCGTCGAGACCGTCATGCGTCCCTGACCTCGCGCACGCGCACCGTGCGGATGGCGTTGTCCGCGATCTGCATCACCTCGAATTCATGCGTGCCGACGCGCAGCACCGTGCCGGCGGGCGGGATCGTCCCGAGCTGCTCGAGCAGCAGCCCGTTCAGCGTCTTGGGGCCGTTCGTCGGCAGCGTCCAGCCGAGCGCGCGGTTCAGCGCGCGGTTGGTCGCGCTGGCATTGATGATCAGGCTGCCGCCCGGTTCGCGCATGACGTCGCGATGCGTGGCGGTCGCCGGGTCGCTGGTGAACTCGCCGACGATCTCCTCGAGCAGGTCCTCGAGGGTCACGAGCCCCATGACGTCGCCATACTCGTCGACCACGAAGCCGAAGCGCCGGCGATGGCGCTGGAAATTCGCCAGCTGCACCGCCAGCGAGGCGCCCTCGGGGACGAAGTAGGGCTCGCGCGCCCGCGCGACCTCCTCCAGCCGTTCGTGATCGAGCGTGCCGCGCGCCAGTTCCTGCGCGACGCGCTTCATGTGCAGCAGGCCGACCATGTTGTCGATGTCGCCCTTGTAGACCGGCAGCCGCGTGTGCGGCGTGGAGCGCAGCTGGCCGAGGATCTGGTCCCAGTCGTCGTCGAGGTCGATGCCGGCGATCTCCTGGCGCGGGATCATGATGTCGTTCACCGTCGCGCGCTCGAGGTCGAGGATCGACAGCAGCATCTGCCGGTGGCGCGCCGGCACCAGCGGGCCGGACTCGGCGACCACCGTGCGCAGTTCATCGGCGGACAGCGTGGAGTCGCCGCGCGCGTCGCCCTGCACGACGCCGAACAACCGCAGCAGCCCGTACGCCGCCGAGTTCGCGAGGCCGACGCCCGGGCGCGCCAGCGCCACCAGCAGCCGGTAGGACCGGGCGGCGCTGAGTGCGACGCGGTCCGCGTGCGCCGCCGCGAAGATCTTCGGCGCCAGCTCGCAGAACACCAGCATCAGCGTCGGCACCCCCAGGGTCGGCAGCAGCAGCGCGTAGCGATGGCCGCTGCGCACCGCGAGGATGGTCGCGATGGTGGTGACGCCCGCGCTCGCGAGGGTCAGCACGATCAGGTTGGCGCCGAGCCAGTCGTCCGGCTTCGCGAGCAGCGCCTCGAGCGCCCTGGCGGAACGCTCGCCACGGGCGGCGCGGTTGCGGATCCGGTAGCGGTTGACCGACAGCATCGCCACC
>JALORJ010000071.1 GCA_025459035.1 Burkholderiales bacterium | reverse complement strand
AACCGGTCAACGCGGGCCGTCGAGACCGTCTTCGGGGTCGCGGGCCGCGCGTACCCAGGCCCGCCATGCCTCGAACAGCACCGGATCGCGCGCCGCCAGGACCGAGCGGGTCCACGGCGTGCCGCCCCAGAAGGTCGAGTCGTCGAGCGCCCGCACGCAGCCCCCCGCCTCCTCGAGGATCAGCACTGCGGCGGCGAAATCCCACAGCTTCTGCCCGCCGTGCACGTACAGGTCGAAGCGACCGGCCGCGAGCCAGCACCACTCCAGCGAGGCCGCACCGAGGTTGCGGTGGAACGCGTACGGCGGCGCTTCCACGAGCCGGCGCGACAGCGCGCGCGGCGCGCGCTTGAAGTCGACCTGCGCCATCGCGCGCCGCAGCTCGGTCGGGGCTTCGCGCAGCGGCAGCCGGTCGTCCCCGAGCCAGGCCCCACCCCCCCGCGCGGCGTGGAAGATCTCGCCCGACACCGGGGCGTGCACGACGCCCACCACCGGACGGTGGTCGACCAGCAGCGCGACCGAGATCGCGAAGTACGGCACGCCGTGGACGAAGTTCGACGTGCCGTCGATCGGGTCGACGCACCACAGCGCCGCGGCGCCCGCCTCCCAGCACGACTGTTGTTCCGCGCGCGACATCTCCTCGCCCAGCACCGGCGCGTCGACGATCGCGCGCAGCTGCGTGACCAGCGCGGTCTGGGCGGCGGCGTCGGCCGTGGTGACGAGACTGCCGTCGGCCTTCCGCGAATGGGCCACGTTCTGGTAACTCGGCATCACCACGTCGCGGCCGACCGCGGTGGTCGCCGCACGCACCGCGCGCGCGATCGCGTTCAGGTCGGACGCGGCGAACATCGTGGTCGCCCCCTCGCCCGCCGGCCCTGCCGAGTTCTCCAAACCACCGCCCATGACCCGAGAAGACGCCGTCGAGTCTAGCCGCGGCCCCGACGCGACCGCGGTCAAGACCGGGGCACGATTCGCGGTGGCCGGACCCCTCGCGCCCGGCGCGGAGGTCGCGCTGCCCGAGGCGATCGCGCACCACGCCACGCGCGTGCTGCGGCTCGCGGTCGGCGACGCCGTCGTGCTGTTCGACGGCGCGGGCGGCGAGTTCTCGGCGACGCTGGTGCATGCGTCGAAGAACGGCGTGCGGGCCCGCGTCGGGCGCTTCGCCGCCGTGTCGCGCGAGTCGCCGCTGGCCGTCGAACTGGTGCAGGGGCTCTCGTCGGGGGACCGCATGGACTGGACCGTCGCCAAGGCGGTCGAGCTCGGCGCGAGCGCGATCACACCGGTGGCGACCGCGCGGTCGGTCGTGAAGCTCGCAGGCGACCGCGCCGAGCGGCGGCGCGAGCACTGGGCCGCACTGGTCGCGTCCAGCGCCGCGCAGAGCGGTCGCACGGCGCTGCCGCCGGTGGCCGAGCCACGCCCGCTGCGCGACTGGCTGGCCGCGCTGCCGGCGGACCCCGCCGGCACGCTGCGCCTGATGCTCGCGCCGGGAGCGCCGCGAGCGCTGGCGACGCTCGCGCGCCCGCCCGGCGGGGTGACGCTGCTGGTCGGGCCGGAGGGCGGCTTCACGGCCGACGAGACCGCAGCGGCCGCCGCCCGCGGCTTCGTGGCGATCCGGCTCGGTCCGCGCATCCTGCGCACCGAGACCGCCGCGATGGTCGCGCTCGCGGCGCTGCAGGCGCGCTGGGGCGATCTGGACGGTGGGGCGGACATGCCCGCCTGATGCCTGGCGGACGGCGACACCGGTGCCGGTGGCGCCAGGCACCGCGGGCGCTTCCGCCGGTCGCGACGCGTCGTCCATACTCGAACGCTTCCCAACGACGCTCGCGCGCGAGGCCCCCATGCAGATCGACGGCAGTGTGTTCATCGTGACCGGCGGCAGTTCGGGTCTGGGACGGGCGACCGTCGAGCGCCTCGTCGCCGGCGGCGGCCGTGCCGTGATCGCCGACGTCAACCGCGACGCGGGCGAAGCCCTGGCCGCATCGCTCGGCGCCGCCACCCGCTTCGCGTTCTGCGATGTCACCTCGGAAGAACACGCGCACGCGAGCGTGGCCGCCGCGCTCGACGCCTTCGGCGGCTTGCACGGCCTGGTCAACTGCGCCGGCGTCGGCGTGCCCGCGAAGGTGCTGGGCAAGGACGGCCCGCATCCGCTCGCGAGCTTCGAGAAGATCGTCGGCATCAATCTGGTCGGCACCTTCAACATGACGCGGCTCGCCGCCGAAGCCATCGCGAAGGGCGCGCCGAACGCGGCCGGCGAGCGCGGCGTGATCGTCAACACCGCGTCGGTGGCGGCGTTCGACGGCCAGATCGGCCAGCCTGCCTACGCGGCGTCGAAGGCCGGCGTCGTCGGCATGACGCTCCCGATCGCGCGCGAGCTGGCGCGCTTCGGCATCCGCTGCGTGACCATCGCGCCCGGGCTGTTCGAGACCCCGATGATGGCGGGGCTGCCGCCCGAGGCGCAGGCCTCGCTCGGCGCGCAGGTGCCGTTCCCGCCGCGGCTCGGCAAGCCCGACGAGTTCGCGCAGCTGGTGCTGCACATCGTCGAGAACGTCATGCTCAACGGTGAGACGATCCGCCTCGACGGCGCGATCCGCATGACCGCGAAGTGAGCCGCCCGGCCCGCTGAACCGGCCGCCCCTGCCCGCACCGCACGCACGATGGCCGATCTGCCCGACGCGCTGCCGCACGAACGCTTCGTCCCGTACTTCCGGGCGGCGGCGCCGTACATCCACGCGTTCCGTGGCCGTACGTTCGTCGTCGCGTTCGGTGGCGAAGTCATCGACAGCGACCTGTTCGTCGGTCTCACGCACGACTTCAACCTGCTGGCGGCGCTCGGGGTGCGCCTCGTGCTCGTCCACGGCGCCCGCCCGCAGATGGAAGCGCGGCTCGACGCGCGCGGTGCGCAGTCGCGCTACGTGCGCGACATGCGCGTGACCGACGAGGCCGCGATGCTCGACGCGAAGGAGGCCAACGGCCGCCTGCGCACCGAGATCGAGGCGCTGCTGTCGATGGGGCTGCCGAACTCGCCGATGGCCGGCGCCAACGTGCGCGTGACCAGCGGCAACTTCGTCGTCGCACGCCCGATCGGCGTCGTCGACGGCGTCGACATGCAGTACACCGGTGCCGTGCGCAAGGTGCACGCCGATGCCCTGATCAAGCGTCTCGACGACGGCGAGCTGGTGCTGCTGTCGTCGCTCGGCTATTCGCCGACCGGCGAGGTGTTCAACCTCACGCTCGAGGACGTCGCCGTGCACGCGGCCGTGGCGATCGGCGCCGACAAGCTCATCTTCCTGATGGACGAGCCCGGCATCGTCGACGCCCGCGGCACGACGCGCCGCGAACTCACGGTGTCGCAGGCCGACGACCTGCTCGCGAGACGGCAGGTGCCCGGCGCCGACGGCGCGCTGTATCTGCCGTTCGCGGTGCGTGCGTCGCGCGGCGGCGTGAAGCGCGTGCACCTGGTGTCGGAGACGCAGGACGGCGCGCTGCTGGCCGAACTCTTCACGCACGACGGCGTCGGCACGATGGTCACGCAGGACCCGCTCGAGCGCGTGCGCCTCGCCCAGGTCGACGATGTCGGCGGCGTGCTGCGCCTGATCGAGCCGCTCGAAGCCGACGGCACACTGGTGAAGCGCTCGCGCGAGCTGCTCGAGATCGAGATCGGCCGCTTCACCGTGCTCGAGCACGACGGCGTGATCGTCGGCTGCGCGGCGCTGTACCCGCTTGCCGGGGCCGCCGCCGGCGAGCTCGCGTGTCTCGCGGTCGCGGCCGACCACCGCGGCGGCGACGCCGGCGAGCGGCTGCTCGGCGCGATCGAGAAGCAGGCGCGCGTCGCCGGCATCGGCGAGCTGTTCGTGCTGACGACGCGCACGGCGCACTGGTTCGTCGAGCAGGGCTTCGCCGAGGTCGACCCCGCCGCGCTGCCGCCGTCGCGCCAGCAGATGTACAACTGGCAGCGGCGCTCCAAGGTGCTGCGCAAGGCGCTGGAAGTCGCGGCGGAGTAGCGGGCGCGCCGCGCCCCGGGTCGCGAACGCCCGTCAGGCGACGACGTCCGCCGGCATCGCCTCCGGAATGCACGCGATGACGAACAGGTCGTCGCTCGGCGCGCAGCAGATCATCAGCGACCCGGCGCGCACGGGATCGCCGTGACCGATCGCGGCGCGGACCGGCTCGGGCAGCAGCGGTCCCTGCCACTGCGGCCATTCGCGCAGCAGCAGCGGACCGAAGCGGCTGTCGGTGACGTGCAGCAGGCCGTGGCGATCCGCGAGGGCCAGCGCACCGCGCGTGCCGTCGGTGCGCAGTCGCGCGCGGCCGAGTTCCTGCAGCCAGTTGGCATGCCACGACAGGATCAGGTGCGGCATCACCCGCTCCTTCAGCGCGCGGTCGGTCTCGTCGAACGGCGCGTCGGCGCCGCCGCGATACAGCGACAGGAAGGTGACCAGGCCGCTGGCGGCATCCGGGGTCACGGTGGTGAGCGCACCGCCGATGTCGAAACGTTGCGCCATCTGCGTGAGTGCAGGGACCGCCGCGAGTTCGTCGGCCCCGATGCGGATCGTGCGGCCCGGCGCGCGCAGCGCCGCCTCGGCCGCGGCGTCGTCGCCCTTCCGCCTCCCACGCCTCGACGAATCCGTCGGCCAGATTCCACGGCAGCGACGCATGCAGGGTGTGACTGCGCAGTCCACCGCTGCGCGACATCCCCCACCACGCGGACCGGAACGGGATCGTCTCGCCGAGCACCTGCATCGCGTGGTCGCGGAACCTGGCGGCCCCGAGGCGATACGACGCGGCGAGCAGCGACTTGACGATGCGATCCGCGCGCACGTCGATCGACTGCACCTCGGGACCATCGGGGGGCGGGGTCGACGCCACTTCTGCAGCTCCGTGAAGGCCGCGGCACGCTTGCGGCGCACCACCGTCGTCGATTGGCGCACGGCCTCGGTCGAAAGGATAATCTGCCACGTCACCATTCGCGCGACGCGCGAGGAGCCATCGATGGCGCGAACCATCCGCTGCATCAAGCTCGGGCGTGACGCCGAGGGTCTCGACGTTCCACCGTACCCGGGACCGCTCGGGGTACGACTCTACGAGTCGGTCTCGAAGGAAGCGTGGAAGGCCTGGCTCGAACACCAGAAGATGCTGGTCAACGAGAACCGGCTCAACCTGTCCGATCCGAAGGCGCGGCAGTACCTCGCGCAGCAGATGGAGCGCCACTTCTTCGGCGAAGGCGCCGACGCGGCCGCGGGCTACGTGCCCCCGACGCGCGCGTGAACGCGCCGGTCGCGCCGACCGGCGCGCGCCGTCGCAAGACAGCGGACACCGCGGGCAGCACGCGTCGCGTCCGGGGCCGCGCCAGCGGATCGCGCACGGCGCCGCCGACCGCGCCGGCCGACGATCATCCGCTGCTCAATCGCGAGATCGCGCTGCTCGAGTTCAACGACCGCGTCCTCGCGCAGGCACAGGATCCGACGACGCCGCTGCTCGAGCGCCTGCGCTTCCTGTGCATCGTCGGCTCGAACCTCGACGAGTTCTTCGAGATCCGCGTGGCGGGGCTGAAGGCGCAGGCCGAACTGGCGCCCGACACGGAAGGCCCCGACGGACTCACGCCGCAGCAGGTGCTGCGCGCGGTGGGCGAGCGGGCGCATGCGCTCGTCGAGACGCAGTACGCGATCTTCAACGACGAACTCGTGCCGGCGCTCGCGCGCGAGGGCATCGGCTTCCTGCGCCGGCCGAGCTGGACGCGCGCGCAGGCCGCCTGGGTCCGCACGTACTTCGACGAGCAGGTGGCACCGGTGCTGACGCCGATCGGGCTCGATCCGGCGCATCCGTTTCCGCGGTTGCTCAACAAGTCGCTCAACTTCGCGGTCGAGCTGTGCGGCAAGGACGCGTTCGGCCGCAATTCCGGCACCGCGATCGTGCAGGCGCCGCGGGCGCTGCCGCGGTTCGTGATGCTGCCGCCCGAGATCGCGGGCTGCGAGTACGGCTTCGTGTTCCTGTCGTCGATCCTGCACGCGCACGTGGGCGACCTGTTCGCCGGCATGGAGGTCAAGGGTTGCTACCAGTTCCGCGTCACGCGCAACAGCGACCTGTTCGTCGACGAGGAAGAGATCAAGAACCTGCGCACCGCGCTGCAGGGCGAACTGCCGCAGCGACATTTCGGCGACTCGGTGCGGCTGGAGGTCGCGGACCTGTGCCCGCCGCACATGTCCGAGTTCCTGCTCGCGCAGTTCGGGCTCGCGGCGTCGGATCTCTACCAGGTCAACGGACCGGTGAATCTGGTGCGGCTGATGCAGGTGCCCGATCACGTGAAGCGGCCGGATCTCAAGTTCAAGCCGTTCACGCCCGGTGTGCCCGGCGCGCTGGCGAAGCGCCAGGACATCTTCGCCGCGATCCGCCGCCAGGACCTGCTGCTGCACCATCCGTTCCAGTCGTTCCGGCCGGTGGTGAGCTTCATCGAGCAGGCCGCGACCGATCCGGCGGTGGTCGCGATCAAGCAGACTGTCTACCGCACCGGCGCCGACTCGGAGCTGATGCGGCACCTGATCACCGCGGCGCGCAACGGCAAGGCCGTCACCGTGGTGGTCGAACTGCTCGCGCGCTTCGACGAGGAGAACAACATCAACTGGGCGTCGCGCCTCGAGGAGGTCGGCGCCCACGTCGTCTACGGCGTCGTCGGCCACAAGACCCACGCGAAGATGGCGATGGTCGTGCGGCGCGAGGACGGCCGTCTCGTGCGCTACGTCCACCTGGGGACCGGCAACTATCACTCGCGCACGGCGACGCTCTACACGGACTTCGGCCTGTTCAGCGCGAACCCCGCGCTCGCCGAGGACGTGAACGACGTGTTCACGCAGCTCACCGGGCTGGGCAACGCGGGCGACCACCAGCTTGTCTGGCAGGCGCCGTTCACGCTGCACCCGAAGCTGCTCGCCGCGATCGCACGCGAGGCCGACGCCGCGCGCGCGGGCCGCACCGCCGGCATCACCGCGAAGATGAACTCGCTGCTCGAGCCCGAGATCATCTACGAGCTCTACGAAGCCTCGCGCGCCGGCGTGCGCATCGACCTCATCGTGCGCGGCGTGTGCGCGCTGCGGCCCGGCGTGCCCGGGCTGTCGGACAACATCCGCGTGCGCTCGGTGATCGGGCGCTTCCTCGAGCATCCGCGCATCTTCCACTTCCACTCGACCGGCGACGTGTTCCTGTCGAGTGCCGACTGGATGGACCGCAACTTCTTCCGTCGCATCGAGCTCGCGTTCCCGGTGCTCGAACCGCGGCTGCGCAAGCGCGTGATCGCCGAGGGTCTCGCGACCTACCTCGACGACAACACGCAGGCGTGGCAGATGGACGATCGCGGGCGCTACCACCGGCTGGCGCCGGGCGAGCGCCCCGCGCACGCGGCGCAGCTCGCGTTGCTGGCGGAGCTCGCCGCGCGCCCTGGCGCGGTCGCGTGATCGACGCGCCGCCCGGACGCGCTGCCGTGGCGGTCGAGACCGAACTGAAGCTCGCGATCGCGCCGGCCGACGTGCCGCGCCTCGCACGCAGCGCCGTGCTGCGCGACGCGACGCGCTCGAGCCCGGTCACGCGCGCGACGCACAGCGTCTACTACGACACGCCCGACCACGCGCTGCGCCGCGGCGGCATGGCCCTGCGGCTGCGGCGCGAGGGCCGGCGATGGATCCAGACGCTGAAGACGGCCGGACGCGTCGACGCGGGGCTGCATGCCCGCGAAGAGCACGAAGTGGTGCGCGCGCGCGCGCAGATCGACTTCGCCACGCTCGCCGACACGCCGCTCGGTCCCGCGCTCGACGACGCCGGGTTCCGGGCGGCGCTGGCGCCGGTGTTCGAGACCACGTTCCGCCGCACCGCCCGCCTCGTCGCGCTGTCGGCCGACAGCACGGCCGAACTCGTGCTCGACCGCGGCGAAGTGATCGCGGGCGACACGCGCACGCCGTTGTGCGAGGTCGAGATCGAGCTGCGCACCGGGCATGCCGCCGATCTGTTCGCGTTCGCGGCACGGCTCGCGCGCGATGTCCCGCTGCGGCTGGCGTCGGTGTCGAAGGCGGCGCGCGGCTACGCCCTGCTCGATGCCGACCCCGCGCCCGACGGCCCGGTGAAGGCCGCCCCGCTGGTCCTCGTCCCCGCCGCCGCCGTGTCCGACACGTTCGCCACCCTGCTGCGCCACGGGATCGCGCATCTGCACGCGAACGAGGACGGGCTGGTCGAGGCCAGCGCCGACATCGAGTACGTGCACCAGGCGCGCGTCGCGCTGCGCCGGCTGCGCAGCGCGTTCCGGCTGTTCCGGGACGTCGTGCCGCGCGACACCGTGGCGCCGGTGACCGACCGGCTGCGTCTGCTCGCGCAGCATCTGGGCGAGACGCGCGACTGGGACGTCTTCCTCGCCGAGACGCTGGCCGCGGTCGAGGCGGCGATTCCCGGCGACGAGACGCTGGCCGGCCTGCACGCGCAGGCCGCGTCGCTGCGGCGCACGGCGCGCGATGCGACCGCATCGACCGCCGCGGATGCCGACTGGACGGTGCTGCTGCTCGATCTCTCCGGGCTGGCCGCGACGCAGCCGTGGCGCGACGCGCTCGATGCCGAGGCGCAGGCGCGGGCGGCGTTGCCGGTGCGCGAGTACGCGGCGTCGCTGCTCGCACGGCAGGCGAAGCGGGTGCGTCGCCACGGCCGCGACGTCGCCGGCCTCGATCCGTCCGCGTTGCACGCGCTGCGCATCGAGATCAAGAAGCTGCGCTACGCGACCGAGTTCTTCCAGTCGCTGTTCCCCCGCAAGGCGGTGCGGACCTGGATCGACGCGACGACGGCGCTGCAGTCGCTGCTCGGCACGCTCAACGACGCTGCGGTGACACAGCGCCTGCTCGGTCGGCTCGACGGCGGCGACGCCGATTCGGCCCGCGCGTGCGGGCTGGTCCGCGGCTTCACGGCCGCCCGCGCCGATGCGGTGCTCGCGCAACTGGCACCGGCGTGGGCGCGCTTCCGCAGCGCGCGCCCGTTCTGGTGACCCGCCAACTCCCGAGGCTCTGCCGATGGAACTGATCCTGTGGCGTCACGCCGAGGCCTTCGACGGCACGCCGGACCTGTCGCGACGCCTGACGCCGAAGGGCCGCCGCCAGGCCGAGACCGTTGCCGCGTGGCTCGAACCGCGACTGCCGCGACGCACGCGCGTGATCGCGAGCCCGGCGGTACGCACGCAGGAGACGGCGCAGGCGCTGACCAGCGGGTTCGACACCGTGGCGACCATCGCGCCGGGCGCGAGCGCCGCCGCCGTGCTCGCCGCTGCCGACTGGCCGCACGGCGAGCACGCGGTCCTGGTCGTCGGCCATCAGCCGACGCTGGGCGAGGTGGCGGGCCTGCTGATGGGCGTCGAGGCCGCACAGTGGACCGTGAAGAAGGGCGCGGTGTGGTGGTTCGCGCACCGGGTCCGCGGCGAGGACGCGCAGGTCGTGCTGCGCGCGGTGGTCGCCCCCGATCTGGTGTGACGCGCGCCGGACGACGGCGTCA
>JALORJ010000394.1 GCA_025459035.1 Burkholderiales bacterium | reverse complement strand
CGAGCCGTGGATGCAGGGCGGCTTCGACAAGCTGCTGATCGACCCGCCGCGCGCCGGTGCCGCCGAAGTGCTGGCCCAGCTGCCGCTGAAGAACATTCCACGCATCGTCTACGTGAGCTGCCATCCGGGCTCGCTGGCGCGCGACGCCGGCTTCCTCGTCAAGGAGCGCGGTTACACCCTGGTCGGCGCCGGCGTGATGGACATGTTTCCGCACACCGCGCACGTCGAGTCGATCGCCGTGTTCGAGCGCCGCTGATGGGCATCGAGATCGAGCGCAAGTTCCTCGTGGTCGGCGATGCGTGGCGCGCGCAGGCCACGCGCCGCCAGCGCATGGCGCAGGGCTACATCAATGACGCCGCCGCGGTCGACGTGGGCACGCAACGCGCCTCGGTGCGCGTGCGGATCGCCGGCGAGCGGGCCGCGCTGAACCTGAAATCGCGCGAGCTCGGCGCGTCCAGGCAGGAGTTCGAGTACGCCATTCCCGTCGCGGATGCCGAGGCGCTGCTGGCGCTCTGCGTCGGCGGCACGATCGACAAGACCCGGCATTACGTCCAGCACGGCGCGCACCTGTGGGAGGTCGACGAGTTCCATGGCGACAACGCCGGCCTGGTCGTCGCCGAGATCGAACTGAACGCGGTGGACGAAACCTTCGAGCGACCGCCGTGGCTCGGTGCTGAAGTCACCGAGCTGACCCGCTACTACAACCTGGCACTCGCGGCGCGGCCTTACGCGCAGTGGACGAACGAGGAGAAGAACGCGTGCTGATCATTGGCATCGCCGGCACCGAGCTGTCGGCGCAGGAGCGCGACTGGCTGCAGCACCCGTCGGTGGCGGGCGTCATCCTGTTCAAGCGGAACTTCGTTTCGCGCGAGCAGGTGACCGAGCTCGCCGCGGCCATCCGCGCGGCCGCACCGCGCCCGCAGCTGCTCTGCGTCGACCAGGAGGGCGGCCCGGTGCAGCGCTTCCGCGACGGCTTCTCGAAGCTGCCGGCGCTGGCGCCCTTCGGCCCGCTGTTCGATCGCGACCCGGCCGCCGCGCTGCGCCTCGCGCACGAGCATGCGTGGCTGATGGCGAGCGAGATCCGCGCCATCGGCATCGACTTGAGCTTCGCGCCGGTGGTCGATCTCGGTCGCGGCAA
Source organism: Burkholderiales bacterium (assembly GCA_025459035.1). Classification (GTDB taxonomy): domain Bacteria; phylum Pseudomonadota; class Gammaproteobacteria; order Burkholderiales. Next base: position 1,591 of record JALORJ010000394.1, on the reverse strand, counting down.
CCGCGCCATCGGCGATCGCGCCTTCCACGCCGATCCGCACGCGGTCGCCGCGTTCACCCGCGCCTACGTGCAGGGCATGCACGCCGCCGGCATGGCCGCGACGCTGAAGCACTTCCCCGGCCACGGTTCGGTGCTCGAGGACACGCACTTCGACGAGGCCGTCGACCCGCGGCCGCTCGACGTGCTGGAGCGCGAGGACCTCATGCCCTTCGCCGCGGGCATCGAAGCCGGCGCGGAGGGGGTGATGCTCGCGCACGTCACCTATCCCGCCGTCGCGCCGGAGCCCGCCGGCTACTCGCCGTTCTGGCTGAAGCGGATGCTGCGCGAGCGCATGGGCTTCCGCGGCGTCGCGTTCTCGGACGACATCGGCATGGCCGCGGCGGAGTCCGCCGGCGGCATCAAGGCGCGTATTGACGCGCATCTGGACGCCGGCTGCGACGTCGTGCTGGTCTGTGCGCCGGCTCTGGTCGAGGACAGCCTGAAAGCCTGCGACGGCCGCGGACCGGCCAACACCGCGGCGCTGACCGGCCTGATGGGCCGGGGCGCGCTCGGCTGGCAGGGCCTGATCGCGGACGCCCGCTACCCCGCCATCCAGAACGCCCTCGCCGGGCCGGAGTTCACCGCATGAGCACGCCGAAACTCGCCGACGCACTGCGCGAGTCGCGCGTCGTCCACGACCGCGCCGCGATCGACGCCGCCATCGCCCGCGTCGCCGTCGAGCTGCGCGCGGTCTACGCCAACGACACGACGCCGCCGCTGTTCCTGACCGTGATGAACGGCGGGATGCTGTTCGCGACGGGTCTCGCGCTCGAAGCCGGCATCGACTTCGAGTTCGACTACCTGCACGCCACGCGCTACCGCGGCAAGACCACCGGCGAGACGCTGGTGTGGCTGCACCGCCCGCAGACGCCGCTGAAGGGCCGCCGCGTGCTCGTCGTCGACGACATCCTCGACGAGGGCAATACCCTCGTCGGCATCACCCAATGGTGCCGCGACCAAGGCGCCGCGGACGTTCGCGTCGCCGTGCTGTGCCGAAAGGTCCACGACCGTTGCGCGACCGGCGCGAAGGCCGAGCACATCGGCCTCGACGTGCCGGACTTCTACGTCTACGGCTACGGGATGGACTTCTACGAGCAGGGCCGCAATCTTCCGGCGATCTACGCGTGGGAGCCGAAGGCATGAGTCGCGCGATCAATTTCGCCGTCATCGGCGGCACCGGCCTGTACAAGCTGGCCGAACTCGACGGCGTCGAAACGCACACGTCGGCGGCTTCGGCCCGCACCGCATCGCCTTCATGGCCCGCCACGGCGAAGGCCACGCGATGCCGCCGCACCGCATCAACTACCGCGCCAACCTGTGGGCACTGAAGTCGGTCGGCGCGACGCGCGTCGTCGCAGTGAATTCCGTCGGTGGCATCACCGAGGCCTGGGGCCCGCGGGTGATCGGCGTGCCCGACCAGATCATCGACTACACGCACGGCCGCACGGTGAGCCTGTGGGACGGCGAGGGCGAGGCCCTGCACGTCGACTTCGGCGAGCCGTACACACCCGCGCTGCGACGCGCGCTGGTGCAGGCGGCGAAGGACGCCGGC
>JALORJ010000070.1 GCA_025459035.1 Burkholderiales bacterium | reverse complement strand
ACCGGATTGGCCGAGGCCGTGAGCGCGTGAAGCGCGTCACGACCTCGCGAAGGATGTCGCGGCGGCTCTCGCCGTGGCTGCCCAGATTGCGCGGGCGGTGCGCAACAAAGGCCGCAAGGTCGATCTCGACAAGGAGTGAAGCACATGGCTGATCGCAAGGGCTCGATTTCGGGCCTCACCGACGAAGAAGCCCAGGAGTTCCACCAGTACTACATGCAGGGGTTGGTGGGTTTCACGGCGATCGCCGTGGTGGCCCACATCCTCGTGTGGATCTGGCGTCCCTGGTTGTAGGAACCCACCAAGCGAGGACTGTCATGGCAACCCATGCACGGCAACACGTCGCGCCGCAGTTCGCGGTCACGAAGGAACGCGAGCAGCGTGCGTTCCTGCTGATCTTCGTTCCGGCGTTCGTGGTGTTCCTGGCGATTGCCCTGGTCGGGCAAACGCTGGGAATGCGATGGCGGTCCTGGTTACCCGGCGCCGAAGGCATCAAGTCGGTGACCGGAGGCGTGAAGGCGTCCGTGTACACCTTCATGTCGTATCTCAACTAGGAGCTCACATCATGTGGCGCATCTGGAAGTTGTTCGACCCCGTGCGGGCGATGGTGGCCCAGGGCGTTTTCCTGTTCGGCCTCGCGGCGATGATCCATCTCATCCTGCTGTCGACGCCGACCTTCAACTGGCTCGACGGCCCCGCCGCCAAGCAGACGTTGAAGCAGAACGCCCCGATGCCCAAGGAGTAACCCTCCGTGGGCCTTTCGAGGCCGCAGCAGACGGAAGGCAGGGCGGGATCCCGCGGGATTCCGCCCCGTCGTCCCCGATGAATTCACGGAGGAGCCGACCGTGGCAATGCTGAGTTTCGAGCGCAAGTACCGTGTGCGCGGAGGCACCCTCATCGGGGGTGACCTGTTCGACTTCTGGGTCGGTCCGTTCTACGTCGGGTTCTTCGGCGTGACGACGATCTTCTTCACCTTCGTGGGTGTCGCCATGATCCTGTGGGGGGCCGCGCTCGGACCCACGTGGAACCTGTGGCAGATCAGCATCGCGCCCCCCGACCTCAAGTACGGGTTGCGGCTCGCGCCATTGCGCGAAGGCGGCATCTGGCAGGTCGTGACCGTGTGCGCGATCGGCGCCTTCGGCAGCTGGATGCTTCGAGAGATCGAGATCAGCCGCAAGCTCGGCATGGGACTGCACGTGCCGTTCGCCTTCGGCATGGCGATCTTCGGCTACGTGACGCTCGTCGTGATCCGCCCGGTGCTGATGGGCGCCTGGGGACACGGCTTCCCGTACGGGATCTTCAGTCACCTCGACTGGGTCAGCAACGTCGGCTACCAGTACCTGCACTTCCACTACAACCCCGCGCACATGCTGGCGATCACCTTCTTCTTCACGACGGCGCTGGCGCTGTCGATGCACGGCGGACTGGTGCTGTCGGCCACCAACCCGCCGAAGGGAGAAGTGGTCAAGACGCCCGACCACGAGGACACGTTCTTCCGCGACCTGATCGGCTACTCGGTCGGCACGCTGGGCATCCACCGGCTCGGGCTGTTCCTCGCACTGGCTGCGGTGTTCTTCAGTGCGGTGTGCATCGTCATCAGCGGTCCGTTCTGGACGCGCGGATGGCCGGAGTGGTGGAACTGGTGGCTCGCGCTGCCGGTCTGGAGCTAGGAGCCCGCCATGGACGAATACCTGAATCTCTTCACCCGCGTGCAGGCGGTCGGTCCGGCGAACCACGGCATCGACCTGCCCGCGGGCAACAGCCCGCGTACCGGCGAGCCGCTGCTCGTGCATCTGTTCGGTCGGCTCGGCAATGCGCAGATCGGTCCGGTGTACCTCGGCGGGCTGGGCGTCGCGTCCCTGATCCTCGGCATCCTGTCGATCAACATCATGGGCTTCAACATGCTGGCGTCGGTGGACTGGGATCCGATCCAGTTCGTGCGCCAGCTGCCGTGGCTCGCGCTCGAGCCGCCGCCCCCCGGTTACGGACTGTCGCTGCCCCCGATGAACCAGGGCGGCTGGTGGATGCTGTCCGGCGCACTGCTCACCGCGTCGATCCTGCTGTGGTGGGTACGCACCTACCGGCGCGCGCGGCAGCTCGGCATGGGCACCCATATCGCCTGGGCGTTCGCTGCCGCGATCTGGCTGTTCCTGGTGCTGGGCTTCATCCGGCCGGTGCTGATGGGCAGTTGGGGTGAGGCGGTGCCGTTCGGCATCTTCCCGCACCTCGACTGGACCGCGGCGTTCTCGCTTCGCTACGGCAACCTCTTCTACAACCCGTTCCACGCGCTCTCCATTGCCTTCCTGTACGGGTCGGCGCTGCTGTTCGCGATGCACGGCGCCACCATCCTCGCGGTGAGCCGCTACGGCGGTGACCGCGAGATCGACCAGATCGTCGATCGCGGGACCGCCAGCGAACGCGCCGCGCTGTTCTGGCGCTGGACGATGGGATTCAACGCGACGATGGAGTCGATCCACCGCTGGGCGTGGTGGTTCGCGGTGCTGACCCCGCTCACCGGCGGCATCGGCATCCTGCTCACCGGCACGGTCGTCGACAACTGGTACCTGTGGGCCGTGAAGCACGGCTTCGCGGCGATCTACCCGGCGGCGGTGCCTCCCGTCATCGATCCGGCCACGCTGGTGCAAGGAGTCAAGCCATGATCACGACACGCCTGACGATCGCCGCGGTCGCGGCGGTCGTGCTGCTGAGCGCCTGCGAGCGACCGCCGATGAAGGCCGAGCAGAACGGCTATCGCGGCACCGGCATGGTCCAGATCACCAACCCGCGCATCGCGGCCGCGCAGAAGGCCGCCCTGCCGGCGGTGCCGGAGCTGCCGCCGCCGGGTCCGAACGACGGTCCGAAGGCGAAGGACACGTACCAGAACGTCCAGGTGCTGGGCGACCTGTCGGTGGCCGAGTTCACTCGGCATATGGTGGCGATCACGCAGTGGGTCGCACCGACGCAGGGCTGCGCCTACTGCCATGCCGGCGCCAACTTCGCCGACGACAGCCTGTACACGAAGGTCGTCGCGCGCCGGATGATCCAGATGACGCGCCACCTGAACACCGACTGGAACAAGCACGTCGGTCAGACCGGGGTGACCTGCTACACCTGCCACCGCGGACAGCCGGTGCCGACGTACATGACCTTCGATCCGGTGACGCCGAAGAACAACCGCGTCGGGGTCGGACTGGGCGACGACGCGGGGCAGAACAAGGCCGTGCCGTCGATCGCGAGCGCATCGCTGCCGTACGACCCGTTCAGCCACTACCTGTCGGGCGACGAGCCGATCCGCGTCGGCGGTCCTGCCGCGCTGCCGACCCCGGAGCACCGGACGTCGATCAAGCAGGCCGAGTTCACGTACGCGCTGATGATGCACATGAGCAAGTCGCTCGGCGTGAACTGCACCTTCTGCCACAACACGCACTCGTTCCAGGCGTGGGACGGCCCGGTGCAGCGGGTCACGGCGTGGTATGGCATCCGCATGGCCCGCGACCTGAACAACGCGTACATGGACCCGCTGCAGAAAACCTTTCCGCCGCATCGCCTCGGTCCTACCGGCGATGTCGCGAACGTCAACTGCAGCACCTGCCACCAAGGCGTGAACAAGCCGCTGGGCGGTCTGCAGATGGCGAAGGACTGGCCCGGTCTGTGGCCCGGCGGCCCGGCCACGAGCGCGCAGAACGCCGACACGCTCGACCAGCTGCAACGCACCGTCACCCGCCTGTCGCAGGCCGAGCCGGGCGCCGCTGCCCGCTGAGGGCCGCGTCACCCCCGGAGGAGCCCCGTCGTGCTGCGTCGAGCGCTGGCCACGCCGGCGCCTGCGGGCTCCGATCCGGAGCCCGCGGCAGCACCCGGTGAACACCTGGCGGCGATCTGCGAATCGCTGCCGACGGTGGCCGCGCTGATGCTCGTGCAGTACCGGCCGCGTCACGTCGCGTGGGGCCTGTCGCGACTGATCGCGGGCCCGCGCGGTCTCGGCCGCCCCGCCGGTCTGCGCTTCGCGCGGGTGCTGGGCAGCGGCCACGACGGCGGCTTCGGTCTGCGCCCGGACTTCGCGCGGCAGGGCCTGATGGCGTTCTTCGACGATGCCGCAAGCGCGAACGCGTTCGTCGACCGCGACCCGCAGGTCGACGCGCGGCGCGCGCGGGCCGACGAGACCCTGATCGCCGTGCTGCGGCCCACCGCCACGCGCGGTTGCTGGGGCGGACAGGCCCTGGCGGTCGGCGCGACCGCCGCCGCGGACCGACCCATCGCGTCGCTGACGCGCGCATCGATCCGCGTCCGCCACGCCGCCACGTTCTGGCGGCACTCGCCGCCGGCCGAGGCCAGCCTGCGCGCCGCCGATGGCTGCCGCCTCGCGGTCGGGCTCGGCGAAGCCCCGGTGCTGCGCCAGGCGACGTTCAGCGTCTGGAACAGCGCGGGTGCCATGGAGGCGTGGGCCCGCAGCGGCGCCCATCGCCACGCCGCCGCCGGCGCGTGGCGCGAGCACTGGTTTCACGAGTGGATGTTCGTGCGCTTCGCGATCGACCGCCTCGAGGGCCGCTGGCGTGGCCAGGTCCATGGCTGACCGCTCGCGCGTGGTGGTCGTCGGTGCCGGGATCGGCGGACTGGTCTCCGCGCTGCTTGCAGCGGGCCGCGGGCTCGACGTGACGCTGGTCGAGGCCGGCGACCGGCCGGGTGGAAAGATGCGCGCCGTCGAGGTCGACGGCGTCTCGATCGACGCCGGCCCGACCGTGTTCACGATGCGCTGGGTGTTCGAGCAGATCCTCGATGCGGTCGGCACGTCGCTCGACGCGCTCGTGACGACCCGCCCGCTCGACGTGCTGGCGCGGCACGCCTGGCGCGGCGATCCGGCGACCCTCGACCTGCACGCCGACGCCGCCGCGGCGACCGACGCCATCGCGCGTTTCGCGTCGCCCGCCGAAGCCCGTCGTTTCGCGGCGTTCCGCGAGCAGGCGCGGCGCGTGTACGCGACGCTCGAAGGACCGCACATCCGCTCCGGCCGGCCGACGCTCGCGCGCATGGCCACCGATCTCGGCCCGGCCGGCCTCGCGACGCTGTCCGGGCTCGGACCGTTCGCGAGCCTCTGGCGCGCGCTGGGCCGGCACTTCCACGACCCGCGACTGCGTCAGCTGTTCGGCCGTTACGCCACGTACTGCGGCACCTCGCCGTGGCAGGCGCCGGCCACGCTGATGCTCGTCGCGCATGTCGAGATGCAGGGCGTGTGGTCGATCGACGGCGGCATGGCCGCGCTCGCGACGCAGCTCGCGACGCTCGCCGGATCGCGCGGTGTGCGGCTGCGCTGGGGCACGCCGGTCGCGCGCATCGTGGTCGAGCGCGGGCAGACGGCCGCGGTCGAACTGGCCGGTGGCGAGCGCCTGCCGGCCGACGCGGTGATCTTCAACGGCGACGCCGACGCGCTGGCGCAGGGTCTGCTGGGGCCCGCGGTGCGCGACGCCACACGCCGCGCACCGCTGCGCCCGGCCGCGCGCTCGCTGTCCGCGCTGACCCTGGCGATGCACGTGCGCACCGACGGCTTCGCGCTCGACCGCCACAACGTGTTCTTCGACGCCGACTACGCCGGCGAATTCGACGATGTCTTCCGCGGCCGGCGCCTGCCGCGACGCGGCACCGTGTACGTGTGCGCCCAGGACCGCGGCGCCGGCGCGGCCGCCGTCCCCCCCGGCGCGCGCGAGCGGCTGCTCGCGCTGGTCAACGCGCCGGCCGACGGCGACCGCGCCCCCCTCGACGCTTCGGAGATCGACTCATGCGAACAGCGCAGCCTGACGCTGCTGCGGGACTGCGGCCTGCGGCTGGACATCGCGAGCCCCGCGCAGGTGCTGCGGCGGACACCGGCGGACTTCCATCGGCTGTTTCCGGGTTCGGGGGGCGCGCTGTACGGGCCGGCGGGACACGGCTGGATGTCGGTGTTCCGTCGCAGCGGAGCGGCGACGGCGATCCCGGGGCTGTTCCTGGCGGGGGGCAGCGTGCATCCGGGGCCGGGCGTGCCGATGGCGGCGATGTCGGGCCGACTGGCGGTCGCCACGCTGATGGAGCACCTCGGTTCGACGCGCCGGTCGCACCCGGTGCGTATCTCTGGTGGTATGTCGACGCGATCGGCGACGACGGGCGCAACGCGCTGACGCTGATCGCGTTCGTCGGCAGCGTCTTCTCGCCGTACTACCGGCGCGCGTGGCAGCGCGATCCGGACGTCGATCCCGAGGATCACTGCGCGCTGAACGTGTGCCTCTACACCCCCGGCGGGCGCCACTGGGCGATGACCGAGCGCGGCAAGCGTCATGTCGACCGCGACGCGCGCAGCTTCTCGATCGGTCGCAGCCGCCTCGAGTGGACCGGCGCGGCGCTGGTGATCGACATCGACGAGCGTGGCGCGCCATGGCCGCGGCCGCTGCGCGGCCGCATCGTCGTGCATCCACGCGGGCTGTCGCGGTTCGCGACGGCGCTCGACGACGCCGGTCGCCACCGCTGGGGCCCGATCGCGCCGTGCGCCCGGATCGAAGTCGCCCTGACGCAACCGGACCTGCGCTGGTCCGGCGATGCCTACATCGACAGCAACGAAGGCGACGAGCCGGTCGACCGGGCGTTCGCGCGCTGGGACTGGCTGCGCGCCCCGCGCCCCGACGGGCGCTGCGCGGTGCTCTACGACGTGCGGCAGCGTGGCGGGGTCGAGCATCTGGTGGGCGCGCGCTTCGCGCCCGACGGCAGCGTCGAGCCGTACGCCCTGCCGCAGCGCCAGGCGCTGCCGCCCACGGCGCTGTGGCGCATCGGCCGTCGGGTCCCCGTCGCGGCGGATGCGCCGCCGGTGCGCGTGCGCCGCACGCTCGAGGACACACCGTTCTACGCCCGGTCGCTGCTGCACATGGTCGACGACGGTGTCGCCGTCGACGCGGTGCACGAGTCGCTCGACGTCGGCCGCCTGGTGTCGACCAGCACGCAATGGATGCTGCCGTGGAAGATGCCGAGGGTGCGATGACGGCCTGCCGCACGCGGGGGGTGTTCCGTCCGGGGTCCGGCCGCGTCACACTCACCGACCCGCCCGCGCCGCGCCGGCGGCCGACGCGCGTGCCGAGTCCCGGTCCGGGGTCGGCCGTGAGCGCCGGTCCGCGCGCATTCTTTGATCTCGCCCCGTGCACGAACGGGCGTTCGGCCCGATATTCGGGCTGACGCTCGACCGCGCCCCGCCGCCTCGATGGAACTGATCGCCTTCGGACTCAACCACCAGACCGCCCCGCTCGCGATCCGCGAGCAGGTCGCGTTCTCGGACGACGTCCTGCGCCCGGCCCTGCGCGACCTGACTGCGCAGTCGGCGGTGCGCGAGGCCGCGATCGTGTCGACGTGCAACCGCACCGAGGTCTACTGCGCCACGGCGGATCCGGCGCAGGTCAAGCGCTGGCTGGCCCAGTACCACGCGCTCGACACCGACCACCTCACGCCGTTCCTCTACGAGCGCCCGCGCGAGGCCGCGGTGCATCACGCGTTCCGTGTCGCGAGCGGGCTCGACTCGATGGTCCTGGGCGAGCCGCAGATCCTCGGCCAGATGAAGCAGGCCGTACGGTCGGCCGAGGAAGCAGGGACGCTCGGCACCGTCCTGCACAAGCTCTTCCAGCGCACCTTCTCGGTGGCGAAGGAAGTGCGCACCCGGACCGACATCGGCGCGAACGCGGTGTCGCTGGCGTCGGCCGGGGTCCGCGTCGCCGAGCGCATCTGGCCGTCGATCGCGCAGCAGTCGGTGCTGTTCGTCGGCGCGGGCGAGATGATCGAACTCTGCGCCGCGCACTTCTGTGCCCGCCAGCCCCGGCAGGCGATGTTCGCGAACCGCACCGTCGCGCGCGGCGAGGCCCTCGCGGCCCGCTTCGGCGGCACCGCGATCGCGCTGACCGACCTGCCGTCGCGCATCCACGAGCACGACATCGTCGTCACCTGTACGGCGAGTTCCCTGCCGATCATCGGCAAGGGCATGGTCGAGCGCGCGCTGAAGGCGCGCCGGCACCGACCGATGCTGTTCGTCGACCTGGCCGTGCCGCGCGATGTCGAACTCGAGGTCGCAGGCCTGCGCGACGTCTTCGTCTACACGGTCGACGACCTCGGCAAGATCGTCCAGGCGGGGGTCGAGCTGCGCGCCTCCGCCGTCGACGAGGCCGAGACCATCATCACGCGCGGCGTGCACGAGTTCATGCAGTGGCTGCAGGCGCGCGATGCCGTGCCGACGATCCGCGCGCTGCGCGAGCACGGCGAGCGCGTGCGCGCGCAGGAGCTCGAGCGCGCGCAGAAGGCACTGGCGCGCGGCGACGACCCGGCCGCGGTCATCGAGGCGCTGTCGCGCGGTCTGGTCAACAAGTTCCTGCACGCTCCCACCGAGGCCCTGCAGCGCGCGCCCGGGGACGAACGCTCCCGCCTGGTCGCCCTGATCTCCCGGCTCTACCCCGGCGCCCGCGACGCATGAAGCCGTCGATCGCGTCGAAGCTCGCCCAGCTGACGGCGCGCTTCGACGACCTCGAGCGTCAGCTGGCGGGCGCCGACGCGACCGCCGACCTCGACCGCTATCGGACGCTCACCCGCGAGCACGCGGAGCTCGAGCCCGTGGTGCGCCTGTACGGCGCGTGGCGCCAGGGTCGACACGACCTCGCCACCGCGCAGGACATGGCGACCGACCCCGAGATGCGCGAGTTCGCCGAAGCCGAGATCCGCGCGACCCGCGACACGCTCGGACGGCTCGAGGACGAACTGCGGCGCCAGCTGCTGCCGAAGGACCCGAACGACGCGCGCAATGTCTTCGTCGAGGTGCGCGCCGGGACCGGCGGCGACGAGTCGGCCCTGTTCGCGGGCGACCTGTTCCGGATGTACTCGCGGTTCGCCGAACGGCGGCACTGGCGCGTCGAGCTCGTGTCGGCGAGCCCGGCCGAGCTGGGCGGATTCAAGGAAGTGATCGCGAAGATCGTCGGCGACGGCGCGTACTCGCAGCTCAAGTTCGAGTCCGGCGGGCACCGCGTCCAGCGCGTGCCGGTGACCGAGACCCAGGGCCGCATCCACACTTCGGCGTGCACGGTCGCGGTGCTGCCGGAGGCCGACGCCGTCGGCGACATCGTGATCAATCCGGCGGAGCTGCGCATCGACACGTTCCGGGCGTCGGGCGCCGGCGGGCAGCACATCAACAAGACGGATTCGGCCGTGCGCGTCACGCACCTGCCGACGGGTCTCGTCGTCGAATGCCAGGACGACCGCTCGCAGCACCGCAACAAGTCGCAGGCGCTGGCCGTGCTGGCCGCGCGCCTGAAGGACCTGCAGATGCGCGAGCAGGCGGCCCGCACCGCGGCCACGCGCCGCTCTCTCATCGGCAGCGGCGACCGCTCGGAGCGCATCCGCACGTACAACTTCCCGCAGGGCCGCGTGACCGACCACCGGATCAATCTCACGCTGTACCGCATCGAGAAGATCATGGACGGCGAGCTCGACGAACTCGCGTCCGCGCTGATCGCCGAGCACCAGGCCGAGCAGCTGACGGGCATGAGCGAAGAGTAAGTACTGACCGCTTGGCGGGCGACGCCGGTGCGATGGCGCCGGTCGCCCGC
>JALORJ010000393.1 GCA_025459035.1 Burkholderiales bacterium | reverse complement strand
CGAACCAGCGCAGTCGATCGAGGTGCGTGTCGCCGGGCCACTTCGACGGCGGCGGCCGCGCCGGCGTCTCCCCGTCGGGCAATCGGACGTCGCCGTGCCCGTTCATCAGCACCAGGCTGTCGAAGCGCTCGGGCGCGCGCAGCGCCGCACGCAGCACGATCGCGACGCCGCGCGAGAACCCGCCGAGGACGCACCGGTCGATCTTCATGGTGCCGTCGATGTCGAGGAACACGGTGTCTGCCGTCGGGTGGTGAACGCCGGGAATGTAGGCCGCGGCACCGGTCGCCGCCTCGTTCGAACTGACCAGGGCGGCGGTTCGCGACCGGTCGTTCGGGTCCGGCCCGTCGCAGATCTCCGCGGTCGCCCGCGTCGAATCGCATGCGTTCTCCCGCCGCGCGCTGTGGGAACGCTGTCGCGGAGGCGGGAGGTCTGAACCGTCTGACCTACGCCTGTTGGCATAGCTGAGGGCAACGTGGCACACTAGCGAAACGCTACGCTCGATCCATGTATCGGATCGAGTACAGCCGACAGGCAATCAAGGGGCTTCGCCGCGCACCCGCCCCGGTCTCGTCGGCGATCAGGGAGGCGCTGGAGGCGCTCGCGTCCGATCCCGACGCGGCGCGCAACGTCCGGCGCCTTGTCGGGGTCGGGGCATACCGTCTGCGGGTCGGCGACTGGCGGGTCGTGTTCGACCTGGACCGTGACGCGCTGCTCGTGATCGTGATCCGGATCGCCACCCGCGGGGAGGTCTACCGTTGAGTGTTCAGTTCATCCTGCAGGGGCGTCGGAGGGTGTTCGCCGTCGTGCCGATCGACGAATACCAGCGCCTGATCGCGGATGCCGCACGCGCTTCGGATGTCGCCGAGGTCAGACGGTTCCGCCGTGCGCGTCGCGCTGGGCAGGCAGAGACGGTGCCGGCCGCAGTGGTCGACCGTCTGCTGTCCGGTGAGGCTCCGCTGCGTGTGTGGCGGGAGCATCGCGGCCTCTCCGCGCGTGGGCTGGCCGATGCGGCGGGCATCTCGGCGCCGTACGTGTCGCAGATAGAAGCCGGGCGGCGGCACCCCACGGTGGCCGTGCTCGCGCGCCTGGCCGATGCGCTGCGGGTCGAACTCGACGACCTCGCCTGACGTTCCTCAGATGCTCAGGTCCAGCCGGTTGTAGTCCTTCATCGTCGCCCGTGCCGCGTCGTCCCATCGGTACGACAGGCCTGCGTCGGCGTGCGGCCGGTAGACGAACGGCGTCTCGTCCGGATACCGCTGCCGCCGCGCGTCGATGCCGTAGCCGATCACGCGCGCGCGCTCCCGGATCCGCGCCTCGTCGAACACCGCGGGCGCCGCGTGCAGGCCGCCCCCGGCCACGCCGAGCACCGAGCGGCGCCGGTGGAAGCCGAGGTTCAGCGTGATCCGCCAGTCGGCGCTGGTGTTCGCGAACGAGCCGTGCACCGCCTGCCGGTTGGTGATCGCGACGTCGCCCGGCGCGCAGACGATCGGCACCGCGTCGGGCAGCCGGTCGGAGCCTGCCGCGGCGCACATCGCCTTGATGTCGACGCGCCGGAGCTTGTGCGAGCCGGGCACGACCCACACGCCGTTGGCCGGCGTGCAGCCGTAGAGCTGCGCCATGAAGTTGAAGCCGTGCGTGCCCTCGTCCCAGTCGGGCGCGTCCCAGTGGGTGACGCCGTCGCGGTGCCAGGCGACCGACGCGCCGAGCCCGGGCGCCTTGATGAACAGCGCCTCGTTGAACGGCACGAAGTCCTCGCCGTTGACCGCGGCCGCGACGGCGAGCAGGCCGGGGTGGCCGTAGACGCGCAGGTGCGCCTCGGAGAACTGAAGCGAGCCGAGGATCAGGTAGACGATCTCCTCAGGCGCGTCGGCGGCCGCCTTCGGCTCGTGCATCCTGACCGGGTGGCGGCCGTTGGCGAGCGCGGTGCCGCCGAACGGATCGGCGAGCGGCTTCGACCAGAACAGCGTCGGCGCCTCGTTGTCGACGCCGATCGCGGGCCGACCGCGCGCGTCGACGCGCGCGCCGCGGTGCACCGGCAGGCGGTCGAGCACGTTCTCGCGGATGTCGCGCTCGATGTCGGCGAGCTCGTGCTTCGGCAGCACGCCCTCGAAGACGTAGAAGCCGCAGCGCCGGTAGGCGTCGAGGATGTCCGGGTGGACGCGTCCGTCGGCATCGAGGCGGATCGGGCCGCGGTTGCCGAGCGACATCGCGCGCGCCTCGCCCTCGCGCAGGTAGTCGCGCATCGCCTGCTCGTGGCTGCCTGGCTCCATCGTCTCCCCTCCCGTGTCTCGTGTCCGCGGATCAGTCCGGCAGCGGGATCCGCTCGGTCTCGCCGTCGATCCGCGGGAAGGCGTCGTCGCGCCATCGCGCCTTGGCCGCCTCGATCCGCTCGCGGTCGCTCGACACGAAATTCCACCAGACGAAGCGCGGACCGTCGAGCGGGGCGCCGCCGAAAACCGCGATGCGCGCAGCACCCGCCGCGCGGACCACCGCGGGTGCGCCCGGCTC
>JALORJ010000069.1 GCA_025459035.1 Burkholderiales bacterium | reverse complement strand
AGCCGTCCTCGAACAGCACGTCCCAGGTGTGCTCGAGCAGCACGGCCACCGACGCGAGCGAGGCGTAGAAGAGCGTGAGCCGGCCCCGGCTGATGATCCCGGCGGCGGCCAGGTTGGCCAGCAGCAGCAGGCCGAAGCCGCTCGAGATGCCGCCAGTCGCGTAGACAAGCAGCGCGACGAAGACGACGTCGGCACACACGTGCAGCGCGATCTGGAGCTGGAACTCGGGTCGGCGCCACGCGAGCATGCCGAAGCCCGCGGCGGCGAAGAGCGCCCAGGCCGCGACCACCACGACGAAGACGCTGCGGTCGCCCGGCTCGAACAGCACGTCGCTGCGCGCCATCAGCGCCAGCGCGAGCAGCGTCAGCGCGAGCGCGAGGCGGTAGCCGTTGAACCAGCCGAGCGAGCGCCAGAAGCTTGCCGGCACCGTGTCGACCGCAGCCGCGGCGGCCGCAGGCTCGGTGACGACCGGGGCGTCGCTCACGGCTTCTCCGGTCCGAGCCGGCGATGCTCCTCGGTGCAGAAGAAACGGCCGCCGGACAGGATCCCCTCGGCGCGCGGCACATGCACGCCACAGCGCGCACATCGGGTCATGTCGGCAGGCGCGGAGGGCGCGCCGGACGCGCCGCCGTCGGGTGGCGCCTCGAGCCGCTCGAGCGAGCGGCGGTAGTTCTTCAACAACAGGACCACCACGGCCACCACGCCGAGAAGCAGGAGAACCTTGGCCATTCGTGTGGGGCGATCCGATGCGGTGGTCGGGGTGAGAGGATTCGAACCTCCGACTCCTGCGTCCCGAACGCAGTACTCTACCAGGCTGAGCTACACCCCGAAGATGCCCGACTGGCGCGGAGTTCCGCGTGGTCGGGGTTTCCGGCGAACGTGCCGGCGACGACCGCAAACCTCACTGTCGTCGCCCGATCGCGAAGGCCGCGAAGGCTAGCAGACTCGTTCGCCATTGGGAACTCGGCAATGCATCGAGCTGCGCGATCGCGGCATCGACCTCGGCCGCGGCGGCGGCGCGTGCGTACTCGATGGCTCCGGTGTCGCGGATCGCGGCGAGCACGGGCTCGAAGTCGTCGAGGTTGCCGGTCTCGATCGCACGCCGCACCAGCGCCTGCTGCGTCGCGTTGCCGGCGCGCATCGCGTAGATCAGCGGCAGCGTGGTCTTGCCTTCGGCGAGGTCGTCGCCGACGTTCTTGCCGATCTCGTCGGCCGCGCCCGAGTAGTCGAGCACGTCGTCGATCAACTGGAAGGCGGTGCCGACGTGGGCGCCGTACGCGGCCAGCGCCGCCTCGCGCTCGGGTCCGTCGCCGCCCAGCACCGCACCGAGTCGACCCGCGGCCTCGAACAGCTTGGCGGTCTTGAAGCGGATCACGTCCAGATACGCCTGTTCGGTGAGGTCCGGGTCGTGGACGTTCATCAGTTGCAGCACCTCGCCTTCCGCGATGGTGTTGGTCGCGTCGGCCAGCACCGCCATCACGCGCGGATCGCCGACCGACACCATCATCTGGAAGGCGCGCGAGTAGAGGAAGTCCCCGACCAGCACCGAAGCCGGGTTGCCGAAGGTCGCGTTCGCGGTGGCGCGGCCGCGGCGCAGGTCGGAGGCGTCGACGACGTCGTCGTGCAGCAGCGTGGCGGTGTGGATGAACTCGACGACGGCGGCGAGGGTGTGCGCGCGCGCGTCGAGCGCGCCGCATGCGCCGGCCGACAGCAGCACCAGCAGCGGGCGCAGCCGCTTGCCGCCGGCGGACACGATGTACTCGGCCACCTGGCGCACGAGGGCGACCTCGGAATGCAGTCGATCGCGTACCACCGCGTCGACAGCCCGCATGTCGTCCGCGAGCAGGCGGCGGAGTTCGTCGATGGACAAGGAGGGCAGGCAGGCGGCAGGCGAAAGCATTCGATCCTAGGAATGCCCCCCGGGGCGGTCAAGGAAAGACCGGCACCCGCGATCCCCCTGCCTGCGGCGCGGGTTGACGCTCGCGCGAGCATTGCCTATCTTCCACGGCCTTTTTGCAACCTCGGCTTCAGCCTGGAGTTTCGTCCATGTATGCGGTGATCAAGACCGGCGGCAAGCAGTACCGCGTCACTCCGGGAGAGAAGATCCGGGTCGAGACCCTGCCGGCGGAAGTCGGCGCCGAGGTCGTGATCGACCAGGTGCTGATGGTTTCCGACGGCACCCAGGTCAGCGTGGGCAAGCCGCTCGTCGGGGGCGCCACGGTGCGCACGACGGTCGTGTCGCACGGTCGCGGCGACAAGGTCCGCATCTTCAAGCACCGGCGCCGCAAGCACTACGCGAAGACGCTGGGACACCGCCAGAACTACACCGAGCTCGAGATCGTCGCGATCTCGGCCGCCTGAGGACTCCACACCATGGCACACAAGAAGGCAGGCGGGAGCTCCCGCAACGGTCGCGATTCCGAGTCGAAGCGCCTGGGCGTCAAGCGCTTCGGCGGCCAGCTGGTCTCGGCCGGCAGCATCATCGTCCGCCAGCGCGGCACGGTCATGCACCCCGGCGAGAACGTCGGCCTGGGCAAGGACCACACGCTGTTCGCGAAGATCGACGGCCACGTGAAGTTCGCGATCCGTGGCGCCGCGCGGCGCAAGACGGTGAGCATCGTGCCGGTCGCGCACGCTGCCTGAGTCCACGCAGTCCTGCTCGAGAAGCCCTGCCCCGGCAGGGCTTTTTCTTTTCCGACTTTCCTTTCTCGCTCTCCGGTCCGCCCGTGAAGTTCGTCGACGAAGCCTTCATCGAGGTCCATGCCGGCAAGGGCGGTGACGGCATCGCGTCGTTCCGGCGCGAGAAGTTCATGCCCAAGGGCGGCCCGGACGGCGGCGACGGCGGCCGCGGCGGTTCGATCCACGGCGAGGCCGACCGCAACGTCAACACGCTGATCGACTTCCGCTTCGCCCGCATCCACCGCGCACGCAACGGCGAGAAGGGCCGCGGCTCCGACTGCTACGGCGCCGCCGCCGACGACATCCTGCTGCGGTTCCCGGTGGGCACCGTGATCACCGACGAGGCCACCGGCGTCGTCATCGCCGACTTCGAGCATCACGGCCAGCGCGTGACGCTCGCGCGCGGCGGCGACGGCGGCATCGGCAACTTGCACTTCAAGTCCAGCACCAACCGCACCCCGCGGCAGTGGACACCCGGCAAGCCCGGCGAGGAGCGGCGACTCAAGCTCGAGCTGAAGGTGCTCGCCGACGTCGGTCTGCTCGGGCTGCCGAACGCCGGCAAGTCGACCTTCATCCGCGCCGTGTCGGCCGCCCGGCCGAAGGTGGCGGACTACCCGTTCACCACGCTGCACCCGAACCTGGGCGTGGTCCGGGTCGACCACGCCCGCAGCTTCGTCGTGGCCGACATCCCGGGCCTGATCGAAGGCGCCGCCGACGGTGCCGGCCTGGGCCACCAGTTCCTGCGCCATCTCGCCCGCACGCGCCTGCTGCTGCACCTGGTCGACCTCGCGCCCGCCGACCCCGACGCCGATCCGGTGCGCGACGCGCTGGCCATCGTCGAGGAACTGCGCCGCTACGACCCGACGCTGCACGCGAAGCCGCGCTGGTGGGTGCTGAACAAGATGGACCTGATCCCCGAGGACGAACGCGCGGCGCGCATCGCGGCGTTCGTCGCCGCCACCCGGGACGACAGCGCCCCCGACATGCCGGTGTTCGAGCTGTCCGCGCTGACCGGCGACGGTTGCCAGCCGCTCGTCTACCGCGTGATGGAGCACCTCGACGCCACCCGCCCGCCGGCTGTCGGTGACGCGCCGGCCGTGGCGGACGCGTTCGAACCGGTCGCGGTCACCGACGCCGATCCGCACGTCGCGCCGGCGGCGGCCGACGACGCATGACCGCGGGCGCCCATCCGGACCCGATCGCGCAGGCGCGCCGGCTGGTCGTCAAGGTCGGCTCGAGCCTCGTCACCAACGGCGGCCAGGGACTCGACCGCGACGCGCTGGCGCGCTGGACCGCGCAGATCGCCGCCCTCGCGCGCGACGGTCGTCAGGTACTGCTGGTGTCGAGCGGTGCGGTGGCCGAAGGCATGCAGCGGCTGGGCTGGAAGCAGCGCCCGCACGCGCTGCACGAACTGCAGGCGGCCGCCGCCGTCGGTCAGATGGGTCTGGTCGAGGCCTACGAGCGCTGCTTCCGCGATCACGCGCTGCGCACCGCGCAGGTGCTGCTGACGCACGAGGACCTCGCGCATCGCCACCGCTACCTGAACGCGCGCTCGACGTTGCGCACGCTGCTCGACCTGCGGATCGTGCCGGTCATCAACGAGAACGACACCGTCGCGACCGACGAGATCCGGTTCGGCGACAACGACACGCTGGGGGCGCTGGTCGCCCAGCTGGTCGAGGCCGACGCGCTGGTGATCCTCACCGACCAGGCTGGCCTGTACACCGCGGATCCGCGGCGCGACCCCGCCGCGACCTTCGTCCACGAGGCACGCGCGGGCGATCCGGCGCTCGAGCGCATGGCCGGCGGCGCCGGCACCGCGATCGGCTCCGGCGGCATGCTGACCAAGGTGCTGGCCGCGAAGCGCGCCGCGCTCAGCGGGGCGCACACCGTGATCGCGTCGGGCCGCGAACCCGACGTGCTTCCGCGGCTCGTCGCCGGCGAGGCGATCGGCACGCGGCTGGTTGCCCCGACCGCCACGCTGGCGGCACGCAAGCAGTGGCTCGCGAACCAGCTGCAGGTGCGCGGCCGCGTGCACGTCGACGCGGGTGCCGAACGCGCGCTGGTGGCCGGTGGGCGCAGCCTGCTGCCGATCGGCGTGACGACCGTGGACGGCGACTTCGAGCGCGGCGAGGCGGTCGCCTGCATCGGCCCCGACGGTCGCGAGATCGCGCGCGGGCTTGTGAACTACGGCGCGGCCGACGCCCGGCGAATCGCCGGTTGCGCATCGACCGACATCGAGGCGCGGCTGGGCTGGCTCACGGAGCCGGAGCTGATCCACCGCGACAATCTGGTGGTCCTCTGACGCCTGCCGCCGTCAGCGGTTGGCCGGATCGAACGTGCGTGTCTCGACGGCTGCGGCGCGCAGCCGCGTGACGATCGTCGGGACCGACGCGACCACGAGGCCGGTCTTCTCGCAGAAGAACATGCGCCCGAGCTGCTCGCGCGGGCGGTCCGCGGAACCCTGGATCCACTCGGCCCACGGCGATCGGGTGCGACGCCACGCGCCGTCCGCACCGACGATCGCGTACAGGCGCCAGCGGCGTCGGTTGCAGTCGATGCCCTCGAACGTGAGGTTGTCGAGGCCCGACGCGGTGGTCGACCGCAGCACGTAGCGCACGATGCCGTCGGCGTCGATGCGCAGGCTCGGCACGTCGACGGCATAGCGCGCCGCAGTGTTCTGCTGCGGCGCGAACGCCTGCCACGTCCACGGCCCGGTCCCGGGCAGCGCGATCGCGGCGAGGTCCTCGTCCTCCGGGCGCGGCGCCTTCTCCGCGCCGCCGCGGTCACCGCCGCGGGTCGACTCCATCGTCGCGAGGCCCTTCGGCGCGTCGAGGTCCGGGTTCGCGCGCCGCGCGCCGTCGGAGCACGCGACCAGCGCGAGTGCGCACGCGATCGCACCGACCCGGGCGATCGCCGCCCGGCGCAACGGGGCGGCCGTCGGCACGTCGCGCCGCGGGCGCATCAGCCGCGCAGGTCGCCGAGCAACGACGCGCGCGTCTGCGGCGACACCGGGTCGAGTGCCGCCGTGTACTCCGGATGGTCGACGCCGATCGCGAGCGCGGCGCCGTCGCGCAGCGACGCCTTCATCCCGGCGTCGAGTTCGAACCGCAGGAAGTGCACCGACGCCGTCTTCTCGCCGTCGTCGCGGTCGAGGTCCTCGTCGGCGATCGGCCGCACCTTCGCGTGGCCGGCCACGCGCACCCACACCTGCGTCTCGATGCCCTTGAGCTGCGCGAGGCGCACGCGACGCTCTTCCGCGTCGGGGTACTCGATCAGCATCGTCGCCTTCCAGTTGCTGCCGTCGGGCACGAGCGGGTTGTAGGCGTCGAGCTCGGACTGGATGCCGTCCTCCTCGAAGATCTTCTCGATGCGCAGCATCTCCTGGATCTGGTAGCGCAGCGTGAGCTCGTCCTCGAAGATGAGCGTGAGGTTGTCGCCGAGGA
Organism: Burkholderiales bacterium; assembly: GCA_025459035.1. Lineage (GTDB taxonomy): Bacteria > Pseudomonadota > Gammaproteobacteria > Burkholderiales. Next base: position 3,496 of record JALORJ010000069.1, on the reverse strand, counting down.
AGACCTTGCGCGGCTTCTTGTGGGCGAGCACTTCCGCACGGAAGGCGTTGCGCTGCCGGGAATACGCCTCGAGGGTCATCAGGCTGTCGCGGGTGATCGTCATGACATCGATCCTGTGGAGGTGGAATGGAGCGCCGTGCGCGTCACAGCCCGTAGGCGACGCGCATCAGCGTGAGGGGGTGTTCCTTGCGCATGCCGCTCGCGGCCTCGCCGATGCCCTGGACGATGTGGCGCCCGGCGATCGCGCAGTCCGAACTGACCCAGTCGGGTTGCGGTGCGGCCATCGCCTTGAAGACCGGCTTGCCGATCTTCATCGAGTCCTTGAAGTACTCGCTCTTCACGCCCCAGGTGCCGTCGTGACCGGAGCAGCGCTCGACGGTCGTGACCTTCGTGCCCGGCACCATCTCGAGCAGCTCGCGCGTCTTCTGCCCCATGTTCTGCACGCGCAGGTGACAGGGGATGTGATACGAGACCTTGCCCAGCGGCACCTTGAACCCGGTGTCCAGCAGCCCGTCGCGGTGGCGCAGCACGAAGTACTCGAACGGATCGAACATCGCCGCCTTCACCGCCTGCACATCCGCGTCGTCGGGGAACATCAGCGGCAGCTCCTGCTTGAACATCAGCGTGCACGACGGCACCGCGGTGACGATGGCGTACCCGGCCCGCGCGAGCTTCGCGAGCACCGGGATGTTGCCGTTCTTCAGCTTCTCGACCGCGTCGAGGTCGCCCAGCTCGAGCTTCGGCATGCCACAGCAGTTCTCCTTCTCGACCACCACGTGCGGCACGCGGTTGTGCGCGAGCAGCGCGATCAGGTCGTGGCCGATGCCGGGCTCGTTGTAGTTCACGTAGCAGGTCGAGAAGATCGCGACCTTGCCGGGCGTGTTGGCGCCGTCGCGCACCGGGAAGCTCGCGTCGGGCTTCGCCGTGCTGCGGAACTTCGCGCTGTCGTACTCGGGCAGCACGCGGTCGGCGTGCACGCCCAGCACCTTGTCCATCGCCTTGCGGATCGCCGGCGTGCGGTTGGCGGCGTTGACCGCCTGCACCACCACGGGGATCGACGCGAGCTTGCCGACCGCGTCGGTCGACGACAGCAGCTTGTCGCGGAACGTGGTCTCGCCGTTGCGGAACTTGACCGCCTTCGCGCGCAGCATCAGGTGCGGGAAGTCGACGTTCCACTCGTGCGGCGGCACGTACGGACACTTGGTCATGTAGCAGAGGTCGCACAGGTAGCACTGGTCGACCACCTTGCCGAAGTCCGATTTCGCGACGCCCTCGACCTCCATCGTGTCGTTGTTGTCGACCAGGTCGAACAGCGTCGGAAACGCGTTGCACAGGCTCACGCACCGTCGGCAGCCGTGGCAGATGTCGTAGACCCGCTCGAGTTCGTGCTCGAGTTTCGGCCCGTCGAAGTACTCGGGGTTCTTCCAGTCGATCGGATGACGGGTGGGAGCTTCGAGGCTGCCTTCGCGCATGGAACGGGATCCGGGAAGGGGTGGGCCGCACTGGCGGGCCCGGAAAGCGTCGAGGCGCCCGGGAACGGTCCCGGGCGCCTCGACGCGTGACAGGTTCGGGCGGGCCCGGACCTCAGTCGACCAGCGCGTCCAGGGCCTTCTGGAAGCGGTTGGCGTGCGAGCGCTCGGCCTTCGCCAGCGTCTCGAACCAGTCGCCGATCTCGTCGAAGCCTTCTTCGCGGGCCGTCTTCGCCATGCCCGGGTACATGTCGGTGTACTCGTGCGTCTCGCCGTGGACCGCGGCCTTCAGGTTGTCGCGCGACGCGCCGATCGGCAGGCCCGTCGCCGGATCGCCCACCTGCTCGAGGTACTCGAGGTGACCGTGCGCATGGCCGGTCTCGCCTTCGGCCGTGGAGCGGAACAGCGCCGCGACGTCGTTCTGGCCTTCGATGTCGGCCTTGTTCGCGAAGTACAGGTAGCGACGGTTGGCCTGCGATTCGCCGGCGAACGCGGCCTTGAGATTGTCTTCAGTCTTCGAGCCCTTGAGCTGCATGGGGTGACCTCCGGGTGGGGAACAGGGCCGGCTGCGAAGCCGGATGGAACGTGACTGCCGCACCGCCATGGCCTCTCGCGAACGGCGGAGGGCGACAGCGTGACGACCGCACGCTTTGTACGCCGCAGGCATGGCCGCGTTCAGCGTCGCAGGCGCAATTTTTTCGGTCGACCCGATCGAGCGAATCGCATCACGGCAAGCCTGCGCGATCGATCGGTTCGGCGCCGGTCGGCGCGGACGCTCAGGGTGCCGGGGTGAACCGCACCCGGACCGGCGTGCCGGCAGGCCACCACGCGGGCTCGGTCCAGCCGATCACCACCACGGTCGTCGCGGCCGCCGGGGACTCGGAGGCCTCGATGCGCAGCACCCGCGCCGCGACATCCCGGCCGGCCGGGGTGTCGGCGGCGGCGACCCGCGCCCGCGCGCCGGCCCGTGGCGGCGCCCCCCGCGCGGTCGGCCACGCCACGTGGGCCTCGATCGCGTCGTCGTCGTCGATGCGCGCGACGGTCTGCCGCGCGACGACCGTCTGCCCGCCGACCACGACGAGATCCGCGACGCGCCCCGCGATCGGGGCGCGCACGACGCTCGCAGCGCGCTCGGCCGTGACCCGGTCCGCGACCCGCGCCGCCACGGCCGCATCGCGCTCGGCCTCGAAGATCCGGGCCCGCGTCGCGTCGAACGCACGGTCGACCGTGTACGTCGGATTGAACGCCCGCGTGTCCTGCCGATCGAGCGCCCCGGCGGCAGCACGCCAGCGGTCGGTGGCGCGCGCCCGGGCGTCGACGGCCTCGACCACCCGCGCGTCGAACGGCGCAGGGTCCAGCACCAGCAGCGGGTCGTCGGCCGCGACGTGATCACCCTGGCGCGCGAGCACGCGCGCGACCCGACCGTCGACCTCGGTCGCGACCACGACGCGCGTGGCGGCCATCACGCGGGCCTCCAGCCAGTCGGCGTCGCCCGCCACCACCACCGCGCCGGGGGCGGACCGCGGCGCGTCGGCCGCACACGCGGCGAGCACCAGCGCCATCACGACCGGCGCGGCGGCACGCACCCGCGCCGCGACACACCGCCAGCCGGTCGGCGACCCGGGCGTGCGCCTCTTCACGAACGCCGGGTCAGGCATCGGTGACGGCGTCCTCGACCTGCGCCACGAGCGCGTCGAGCTGCTCGAACGCGACCCAGCGCGCCACCAGCACCAGATCGCGTGCCGGGTGCACCCACACCAGATTGCCGCCGGAACCGAGCGCGAAGAACCCCGCCGCCGGCGCCTTGCGCAGGACCGGGTTGTCCGCGTGCGGGCGCCACCACATGCCGGCGTACCAGGGCGCGATCGCGACCGGCGCCGTGGTCGCGTCGAACCACGCGCGCGACACGACGCGCGTCCCGCCCCAGTCGCCGCCGCGCGCCGCGAGCAGCCCGAAGCGCGCGTGCGCGAAGCTGTCGGTGCGCATGCCACCGCCCCAGTGGCTGCCGCCGCTGACCGACTCGACCA
>JALORJ010000392.1 GCA_025459035.1 Burkholderiales bacterium | reverse complement strand
GACCGGCGGCGGGCTTCACGAACGCGAGCGGCGTGAGGCCCTTCTCGCGATGCGGCGCGCCCACGACGATCACGTTGCCGACGGGGCTGTCGGGATCGAGACTCTTGTGCCGCAGGATCGCGCCCTCGATCTCCTCGGTGCCCATGCGGTGGCCGCTGACGTTGATCACGTCGTCGCTTCGGCCGTGCAGGCTGAAGCTGCCGTCGGCGTAGCGCACCGCGAAGTCGCCCTGCGTGTACGCCCAGGTGCCGCGCCAGCGCGCCCAGTACGTCGACACCCAGCGCTGCGCATCGCCGTTCCAGCCGGCGTCGACGCGGCCGTCGGTCACCGCGAAGCGCTCGGCGTCGCCCCAGACGGTGCGCGCGAGATAGGGGTAGGGCGCGGCGATCACGATCTCGCCCTTCTCGTCGTCGTCGGCGCGGCGCCACGCGACCCCGCCGCGGCCGACGTCGCGCGCGTACGGCGCGAGTGCCTCGGTGCGACCGTCGGCGTCCTCGACCCACACGTCGCCCAGCACCCAGGGCAGCGGCCAGGTGTGCGCGTCGGCGCGCAGCGGGTAGTCCGCACTGCCGAAGAAGTGCGTCCAGACCATGCCGCCGTGCTCGGTCGCCCAGTAGCTGTTGATGTACTGCGGCGTCATCAGGTCCATCGCGAACTGCTGCACGACCGGGCTCGTGGGCTCGGCGCAGAAGGTCGCCACACGCAGCGTGCGCATGTCGTACTGCTGCACGTCCCGCGTGTTCTCCGGGTCGGCCATGATGGTCTTCAGGAACGTCGCGCCGGCCTTGAAGATGCGCACGCCGTAGCGCTCGATCATCGAGGCGTAGCGGCCCGCGTGCGGAAAGGTCGGCGCGCCCTCGCCGAGCACGCCGGTGCAGCGCGTGGCCATCGTCGCGCACAGCATGTAGCTCTGCCCGGTGATCCAGCCCGGGTCGGCGACGACGTAGATCACGTCGCCCGGCTGCGCGTCGAACGCCACCACCATCGTGTGCGCGACGCCGGCCACGTAGCCGCCGTGCACGTGCACGACGCCCTTCGGCTTGCCGGTCGACCCCGAGGTGTAGATGAAGTACAGCGGGAACTCCGCGTCGACCGCGAGCGGCGGCACCGCCGCCCAGATCGCACGCACGAATTCGGCGTCGGGCAGCGCGAGCAGCGCCGCTTCGTCGGCGACCGCGAAGCCCGCATCGCGCGCCGCGGCCAGCAGTTGGTGGGCTGCAGCGTCGACGAGATCGTGGCTCCAGCGATCGCGCTCCGGACGCCACACGAGGTCGGCCTGGGCGGTGTGCCGCACCACGACCACCGCCTCGACCCTCGGGGGAGTCGACACCAGCGCCTCGGCCACCGCAGTGCGCACGCGCGCCGCCTGCGCCGCATCGAGGCGACCCGCGCGCCCGAGCGCGGCAAGCGCGCGCCCGACGCCGCGCATCGCGTCGCTGCGCTGCACGGTGACCTCGCCGGCGAGCGTCTCGTCGACGGTCGCGAGCACCTGCTGCGCATCGGCGTCGGACAGCGCGAGCGTCGCGAGGCGCTGCGCGATCGTGCGGCGCACCGACGCCACCGGCACGTAGTCGTCGAGCGCGGGGTCGGTGTACGCGGTCTTGAACGGGACGATCTGCGCGTTGCGATAGCCGCCGTCGGCGGTGATCACGACACGCGCGCCGGCGTCGTGGATGCGGTCCGACAGCGTCTTCTCGGAGAAGCCGCCGAACACCGGCGTGTAGATCACGCCCAGGCGCTTCGCGCCCTCGGTCCAGTACAGCTGCGCCGGGATGTTGGGCAGGTTGAGCGCGATGCGGTCGCCGGCCTTCAGCCCCAGCGCACGCAGCGCCAGCGCGCACTTCGCGGTCTCGAGCAGCAGCGCCTTGCGCGTGATGACATGCGCGTCGACCGGCCCGCCGCGCCCGCCGTCCTGCGACATGTCCCAGCGGTCGCCTTCGTAGAAGAACGCCGCCTCGGCCCCGTGGCCGGCGAGCACGTGGCGATCGACCTCGTTGAAGCACGCGTTGGTGCGCCCGCCCGCGAACCACTTCCAGTGCGGCGGATTGCTCGCGTCGAACGCGGTGGTCCACGGCGCGAAGTCCGCGCCCAGGTCGAGCGACACCGGCGCCAGGGTCCGCGCGGCCCACCCCGTCCAGCGACCGGTGTCGTCGTCGAACGTCAGCCACGCGTCGTGCGCCGCCACCCACCAGTGGATGCGACGCCGGGCGATGGCACCGTGGTACGCGCCGGGATCGGCGAGCGCGGCGGCGCGCTCGCGCTCCCAGTCGGCGCGAGATCGGATCGGATTGACGCGTGCCTGCGGCACGGGAACGGGGCGCGGATCGTTCATGACAGTGCCGCGACGCCTCGACATGTCCGCGTCACGACTTCCTCCTCGGCCGACCGTATAGGGGGTCGGCGGGGGGCGGGTCAACCGCAGGGTGTGCGCGGGCCGTTGCGGACGCCGCGCGGCCACCCCGGCTGCTGCGGTGCGTCACGCGCCGTCGTGTCGGACCGCGCGAGATCCGGTGGGCGG
>JALORJ010000391.1 GCA_025459035.1 Burkholderiales bacterium | reverse complement strand
GTCATGAACGGCACGTTCCACGGCGAGATCAGCGCACACACGCCGACCGGATGCCACAGCGTGTAGTTCAGGTGCGTGTCGCCCGGGTAGGTGTGGCCGTCGACACGCGTGCACATCTCGGCGAAGTACGTGAAGTTGTCGGCCGCGCGCGGGATCAGTTGCCTGCGCGTCTGCGCGATCACCTGACCGGTGTCGTCGGTCTCGGCTGCCGACAGTGCATCGACTTCGGCGGCGATGCGTTCGCCGAGGCGGCGCACGATGCGGGCGCGCTCCGGGGCGGGCGTGGCGGCCCACATGGGGAACGCGCGCTTTGCCGCCGCGACCGCGGCGTCGATCTCGGCGGCGCCGCCCGCGGCGACCTCGGCGATCGTCTCGCCCGTGGCGGGGTTCAGCGTCTCGAAGGTGTCGCGGCTGTCGACGGCATGGCCGTCGATCAGGTGGACCAGCCTCATGCGGGGTCTCCTGCGGGCGCGCGGCCGAACTCGGCATCGCCGACCAGCGTGTTCTCGAGATCGCCGATGCCGTCGATCGACGTGACCACGACGTTGCCGGCGACGACGTTCGACACGCCGTCGGGTGTGCCGGTCAGGATCACGTCACCGGGCGCGAGCGTCATGAAGGCGGAGAGCCATTCGATCAGCGACGCGACGTCGGCCACCATGTCGCGCGTGGAGCCCTGCTGCACGACGCGGCCGTCGACGGTCGTGCGCAGCGCGAGCGCCTGCGGGTCCGGCACGTCGGCGGCGTCGACCCGCCACGGCCCCAGCACCGTGCAGGTGTCGCGGTTCTTCACGCGCAGGTTGGGGCGGTACCAGTTCTCGAGCCAGTCGCGGATCGCGTAGTCGTTGGCGACGGTGTAGCCGGCGACGTGGTCGAGCGCGCGGGCGCGCGACACGCGCTGCGTGACCCGACCGATCACCACCGCGAGCTCGCACTCGTAGTGCATGAACGCGACCCCGTCCGGGCGCCACGTGCGACCGCGATGCCCGATCACCGCCCCCGGCGTCTTCAGGAACACGAGCGGTTCGTCCTGCGTCGCGAACGCCAGCTCCTTCGCGTGATCGGCGTAGTTGAGGCCCAGCGCGATCACCGTGCCGACCTCGAACGGCGGCAGCCACACCACGGCGTCCTGCGCGACCACTCGACCGTCGGCCAGGCGCAGGGCCCCGGACGGGTGCGGCGTGGCATCGTGGATCGCGCCGGCGTACGCGACGCGCGCGTGCTTCATCCGCGGTCCGTCGCCTGCACGACGCGATGGCGCATCGAGCCGATGCCCGCGACCTCGATGTCGACCTGCTGTCCGGCGTGGACGAGGGGCGCGCCCTGCGGCACGCCGACGGTGACGACATCGCCGGCGGCGAGCGTCATGAACGCGGTGATGTCGGCGAGCAGGCGCGGCACCGGCCGGATCAGCGACGCGAGCGACGCACGCTGCACTTCGACGTCGTCCACGCGCACCGTCAGTTCGAGCGTGGCGAGGTCGGGCAGGTGGCGCCGCGCGACGACCCACGGGCCGATCGCGCACGAGCCGTCGAACGCCTTCTGCCGGGTCGACGGCCGGAACCACGGGGCGTGCGGCGCGCTGGCGTCGACGACGATCGTGCAACCGGCGACGGCGGCCAGTGCATCTTCCGGCGCGAGCGCGCACGCGGTACGCGCGATCACGAGGCCGATCGACGCGCCGATCTCCAGCGCGTCGACCCCCGCCGGCAGCACGAACTCGGCGCCGTGGGCGACATGCGTGTTGCGCGGCTGCACGTAGAGCACCGGTGCCACCGGGGGCGCCTTCAGCGGCGGCGTGTGCACGGCGTCGCCGAGCGCGTCAAGCACTTCACGGAAGTTGACCAGCGTGCCGATCACCTGACCGTCCACCGGCGGCCGGGTGTCGAGCGCATCGAGCGCGAGGGTATGCGGCGCGCGGTCGACCGGAAGCGGTACGCCGCGCAGTCGGGCGAGCGCCTGATCGATCACGAGCGGCAGCGTCATGGCGTGGCGGACAGGTCGGGGGTGCGAGCGCGAACGCAGCCGGCGGATGGTAGGCGGTGCGCGGCGTCAGGCTGCGGCGGGCGCGACCGCGGCGATGCCGATCGCCTCGGCAAGCGTGGCGGTGCAGGCGATGGCGTCGACACCGGGGGTCACCAGTCCCGCGTTGCGCAGCTTCGCGGCCACGCGCGGGTTGGGTTCGCACAGCACGAGCGTGGTGCCGGTCAGGCGAAGGCGTCGCGACACGCGCTGCAGCGCCTGCAACCCGGTCAGGTCGGCGAACGGCACCTGCCGCAGGCGCAGCACCACGCGGCGCGGCGGCGGGCCGGCATCCGGCAGGGGTACCAGCGCGCGCTCGATGCGCTCGACGGCCGCGAAGAACAGCGGACCTTCGAGCGAGCGCACGACGACGTCGTCGGGTACCGGGGCGGTGACGTCGTCGGCCGCGAGTGCCAGGCGGATCTCGCGTGCATCGAGCAGCGGCGCGTCGACGGTCTCGGCCATGCGGCGCAGGAAGTGCAGCACCGCCAGCAGCA
>JALORJ010000390.1 GCA_025459035.1 Burkholderiales bacterium | reverse complement strand
CGTGCAGCTTCACTTCGTGCGGACGGTTCAGCGCGGTGAGCATCGCGAGGTTCAGCATGCTGCGCGTGCGGCGGTCGAGGCCCGGACGGTTCCAGATCTCGCCCCAGCAGTAGCTGGTGACGAGTTCCTGCAGCGGACGGTTGAAATCGTCGGCGCTCGCGATGGCCTTGTCGACGTACTCGGCGCCCAGCACTTCGCGGCGGACCTTCAGGCCCTTCTCGAACATCTCGTTGCTCATCGCATCACCTCCGGTGTGAGTGGCCGCGTGCCGGGGCGGCAGCGCGAAGCACCGGAGTGTCGACCCCGGCTTTTCCCGGTGTCAACGCGTCCGGCGTCGACGAGCCTTCGAGATCGGGCAAGCAGGCTTGCTCGAACCGCCCGAGCGCCGCGTCTTCCGCGCCTGCCGACTGTGCGATGCTCGCGCCCTTTCCCATTCCACGACAGGACAGCCCCGATGACCGCCACCACCATGCGCGCCCTCCAGGCCACCGCGTTCTCCATCGACAGCCTCGCACTCGCCGAGCGTGCGGTGCCCGCACCCCGCCGCGGCGAGATCCTCGTGCGCATCCGCGCGGCGAGCCTCAACTACCGCGATCTCGCCATCCTTGCGCAGGCCTACATCCCGACGCTGCCGTTGCCGTACGTGCCGGCGTCCGATGCATGCGGTGAGGTCGTGGCGGTCGGCGAGGACGTCACGCGTTTCGCCGTGGGGGATCGCGCCGTTCCCGTCTACACGCAGGGCTGGCACGACGGCAAGCCGACGCCCGAGCAGCGCACGCGCCGCACGCTCGGCGCGCCGCTGTCCGGCGTGCTGCAGGAGTACGTCGCGGTGCCCGCCGAGGACGCCGTCACCGTGCCGCAGCATCTGTCCGACGCCGAGGCCGCAACGCTGCCGATCGCGGCGCTGACGGCATGGTCGACGCTTCAGGAAGGGGACGTGAAGACCGGCGACACCGTGCTCGTGCAGGGCACCGGGGGCGTCGCGCTCTTCGCGCTGCAGTTCGCGAAGCTGGCCGGCGCGAAGGTGATCGTGATCTCGTCGAGCGACGAGAAGCTGGCGCGCGCGAAGGCGCTCGGCGCCGACGTCGGCATCAACTACCGCGCGACGCCCGACTGGCATGTCGCGGTGAAGGAGGCCACGGGTGGCCGCGGCGTCGACATCATCGTCGAGACGGTCGGGGCGTCGCTCGACAAGTCGCTCGGCGCCGTCGCCTTCGGCGGTTTCATCGGCGTGATCGGGTTCGTGGCGGGCTACGAGGCGAAGATCCCGTTGCGCGCCGTGATCGGCCCCATGATCCGCGTGCAGGGGATCGCCGTCGGCTCGCGCACGCGCTTCGAGGCGATGAACCGGGCGATCGCCCAGCACGGGTTGAAGCCGGTGATCGACAGCACGTTCTCGCTGGCGGATGGCGCCGACGCGTTCCGTCGTCTGGAGAAGGGCGCGCACTTCGGCAAGATCGTCATCGACATCTGACGATCCTGCGCGGGTCCTCGACGCGCGTTACGGAACGACGACCTGCCGGATCGCCTCGCCGCTGTCGAGGCGGTCGAAGCCCGTGTTGATCTCGTCGAGCGTGAGGACCCCGGTCCGCAGGCGGTCCACGGGCAACCGGCCCTGCCGGAACAGCGACACGTAGTTCGGCACGTCGCGGGACGGGATGCACGTGCCGATGTAGCTGCCGCGCACGCAGCGTTCCTCGGCCACGAGATTGACGATCGGCAGCGCCATCGTGGCGTCGGGCGGCGGGAGCCCTGCGGTCACGGTGGTGCCGCCGCGCTTCGTGATGCGGTACGCGAACTCCAGCGCGCGGGCGGACCCGGCGAACTCCAGCGCGTAGTCGACGCCTCCGCCCGTGGCTGCGCGGACGGCTTCCACGACACCTTCCGCACCGGCCTCGAACACATCGGTGGCGCCGAGTGTGCGTGCCACATCGAGCTTGCTCCGCGCGAGGTCCACCGCGACCACGCGGCGCGCACCGGCCGCCACCGCACCGAGCAGCGCCGCGAGTCCCACGCCGCCGAGGCCGATGATCGCGACCGTGTCGCCCACGCGCACCCGGGCCGTGTTCACCACTGCGCCGACCCCGGTGAGGACCGCGCAGCCGAAGAGGGCGGCGTCTTCCATCGCGACCTCCGGATCGATCTTCACGAGCGACCGGCGCGACACCACGGCGTACTCCGCAAAGACGGAGCCGCCCGTGTGATGGCTCACGTACTGGTCGCCGCGGTGCAGGCGGCGCGCGCCCGAGAGCAGCGTGCCCGCCGCGTTCGCCGCGCCGCCCGGCTCGCACAGCGCGGGGCGCCCCTCCGCACACGGCAGGCAGTGGCCGCAGCTCGGTACGAAGACGATGACGACATGGTCGCCGGCGCGCAGGTCCGTGACGCCAGGACCCACGTGCTCGACGATGCCTGCGGCTTCGTGGCCGAGCGCGATCGGCACGGGGCGCGGCCGCGAGCCGTTGATGACCGAGAGGTCCGAATGGCAGAGGCCCGCCGCGCCGATGCGTACCAGCACTTCG
>JALORJ010000068.1 GCA_025459035.1 Burkholderiales bacterium | reverse complement strand
GCCGGAGGGAATCGAGCACTCCCGAACGTAGTCGGCAATGTCACGGTGGAGGGTCGCTCCCAACCATTCGAGCTCCGTATCCCGTACCGGACCTGGCGTCATCAGGCGCCGGATCTCCGGCGCCCGGCCGCCCTGGCGCAGCAGGTCGTAGTAGCGGCTCTCGTAGAACTCCGACAACGCACTGTCGGACGGCAGCGGATCGAGCTGCCGGAACCCGTGGGGTTCCACGCGCCGCGTCTCGTGTTCGCTCATGTGCAGGTCAGCTCCTGGATGGCGGCAGCTACGCGCCGGGTAGGGAACGTCGCGTCGCCGAACAACCCGTCGGCGGCCGCGGCGGCAAACCACTTGCGGCTCGCGCCGGCCAGAAGAGCGTCGGCGGCCCGCGTGATCGAATCGGTGTCGACGCGATCGAGCCGGAGCACCAACCCATGCTGCTCCAGCCAGTCGAGCGACGGGCGCTGATTCTCCGCCATGCACGCGCATGCGGCAGGCAGCCCGAGATACAGGCGCTCGATCGCCGACACACCGGCGGCGCCGAACGCGACCGTGCAGGTCGACGCCAGCGCCGCGAGCCCGTCGGCGAGGCGGTGCCGGCGTACGCCAGTCATCGCGGTGCTTTCCTCTGTCGCAGATCCGACCGTGGCTCCAATCGCCTCGATCCGAGCCGGCCGCCTGGGGTGCCGCGTCAGGACGTCGATCGTCGTGTCGGTCACCGCCTCGATGTCACCGCCGCCGTAGAACACGAGCACGCGATCCGAAACGACGTCGACATCGCGCGCGGCGCCTCTGCGGCCCTCGAACTCTCGGCGCAGCAGCGCAAAGCGGGGGCCCAGTAGCAGCGGGGTCCCGCGAGCGACGCGACCCGAGTAAGCGGCGGGGCTCACATGCGGCGCCGTGTTCATGACGAGGTCCGCATCGAGGTCGCGGTCGTGCAGGTCGTCGATCACCACAACCCGCCGGTCACTGGATCGCACCGACCCGCACCACACAGCGCCGAGCGTGTAGCTGTCGACGACGACCATCCGAACGTCACCGAGCCGCTTGCAGGCGTCGACAGTGGCAGCCGCGTCTTCGGACTCGGCGCAGGCGCCCCCTCCGTACGCACCGAGATCGACACAGCGCATCCCGCGAACATCAAGGGCGTCGCGGACAAGATCGGTGGTCTGCCGCATCGCGAACACGGGCTCGATGCCGGCCACGCGCAGGGACTCCGCGAGCGCGATGCAGCGCATCGCGTGACCCGCCCCCATCGTCGGCCCGGAGTCGCAACGAAGAAGACATTGCACGATGTGCCCTAGCGCTCCGCGAAACTCGCACACGGCGCGCCGTGCAACGCGCGATGCAGCGCTTCGGCCACGACCCAGTCCTCGGGCGTGTCGATGTCGACCACGCGCTCGCGTGGAAGCACCACGGCGACGCTCGCGGTCGAGAGGGTCGGTGTGCCTGCCATGAATGCGGCCGCCTGCCCCCAGCAGAACTGCCCCGCGTCGTGATACGCGGCGCGCAGGTCCTGCGTGCGTGTGCCGCGGTGCTCCGGCTCGCGCATGGTGATCGCACCGTCCTGATCGACCCACAGAGCGCGTTGTACCGGGTGCGCGTAGGCGCAGACCCCGATCGCGAATGACCGTCCCGAAGTAAAGAGCATGTCGCGCCCACGGCGCAGATCAGCTGGCGTCAACAGGACGGCAGTGGCGTAGAGGCAGCAGACGATGTCCGGCGAAGCGCCTTCGGCGCGCAGCTCGGTGATCGCGTGACGGACGACCGCATCGATCGGCGTACGGTCGTCGGAGAGTTCCGGTGGTCGCACGAACGGAGTGGACGCACCCGCTTCCCTTGCGAGCGATGCCACGTCCTGATCGTCTGTGCTGACCACGATCCGGTCGAAGACACCGCTGTCGCGTGCCAGCCCCACGGTGCGCTGGATCATCGGTACCCCTTCGAACCTGCGCAGGTTCTTGCGCGGAACGCGCTTGCTGCCGCCGCGTGCCGGGATGATCGCGACGCACTCACCTTGTGTCGCCGCCACGCTCACGCCAGCGCGTCCTCGAGCGCCTGCACCACCGCGTGCTGCTGGAGCGCCGTCAGCGATGCGTACATCGGCAGCGACAGCGCTTCGTCGCCGTAGCGCTCGGCGACCGGACACAGGCCGCGGCGGAAGCCGAGCGCCGCGTAGTAGGGCTGCAGATGGACCGGCAGGTAGTGCACGTTCACCAGCACGCCAGCGGCGCGCATCGCGTCGAACACGTGTCGGCGGTCACGGCCGTCGGTGCGCTGCGGGTCGATGCGGATCACGTACAGATGCCACGACGAACGCATCGCGGGGCCGTCGAACGGCGGCGGCGTGACGGGCAGGCCGGCCAGCGCGCGGTCGTAGCGGGCGACGGCGGCCTTGCGCCGGGCGAGGAAGTCGTCGATGCGCGCGAGCTGGCTCGAGCCGAGGGCGGCCTGCAGGTCCGTCATGCGGTAGTTGAAGCCCAGCGCCTGCTGCTCGTAGTACCAGGCACCCTGCGCCTGGTCGTGCATGCGGGCGACGTCGCGCGTGATGCCGTGCGTGCGCAGCATCCGCAGCCGCTCGGCCAGCCCGGGGTCGGCCGTCGCGAGCATCCCGCCTTCGCCGGTGGCGATGATCTTCACCGGGTGGAAGCTGAACACCGTGATGTCGGCGTGATCGCCGTGGCCGATGCGCCGGCCGTCGAGCGTCGCGCCGATGGCGTGCGACGCGTCCTCGACGATGCGGAAGCCGTACCGGTCCGCGAGCGCGCGGATGGCCGGCATGCCGCATGGACGACCGGCGAAGTGCACGGGGATCACGACCTTCGGCAGGCGCCCGTTGCGCTGCGCCTGCGCGAGCTTCTCCTCGAGCGCCGGGACCGACAGGTTCCAGGTCGCGTCGTCGATGTCGACGAAGTCGACGTCGGCGCCGCAGTAGCGCGCGCAGTTGGCCGACGCGACGAAGGTGTTCGGCACGGTCCAGACGACATCGCCGGGCCCGACATCGAGTGCGAGGCAGGCGAGGTGCAGCGCCGCGGTCGCACTCGACACCGCGATCGCATGGCGCGCGCCGACGTACGCCGCGACGTCGGCCTCGAAGCGCTCGATCGCCGGTCCCTGGGTGAGCCAGTCCGAACGCAGCACCGCGACCACCGCGTCGATGTCGCGCTGGTCGATCTCCTGTCGCGCGTAGGGGATCGTCACGGGTGTCGGTGCGCTACAGCGCCGCGGCGCCGAGCAGCCCGCGGATCTCGTCGACGCTCAGGAAGTGCGGGTTGGTGCCGGACGAGTACTCGAATCCGTCCGCGACCCGCGTGCCCGCCTCGCCCGTCGGCGATCGCGACGGATCGATCGGCGTGGTGAACGAGATGGCGGGGCCGATCACGTAGTGCGCGTCGAACGCCCAGGTGAGATGCGCGTCGTCGGCCGGACACATGACCTCGTGCAGTTTCTCGCCGGGGCGTATGCCGACGATGTGCGTCGGCAGTTCGGGGGCGATGGCTGCCGCGAGGTCGGTGATGCGCGCGGACGGGATCTTCGGCACGAACACTTCGCCGCCCTGCATGCGCGCGAGGCTGTCGAGCACGAACTGCACGCCCTGGTCGAGCGTGATCCAGAAGCGCGTCATGCGAGCGTCGGTGATCGGCAGCGACGGCGCACCGTCGGCGACGAGCTTGCGGAAGAACGGCACCACCGAGCCGCGCGAGCCGACGACGTTGCCGTAGCGCACGACGGCGAAGCGCGTGCGGTGTCCGCCGGCCACGTTGTTGGCCGCCACGAACAGCTTGTCCGACACCAGCTTGGTGGCGCCGTACAGGTTGATCGGATTGGCCGCCTTGTCGGTGGACAGCGCGACCACCTGCGACACCTCGTTCGCGATCGCCGCGGCGATCACGTTCTCGGCGCCATGCACGTTGGTCTTGATGCACTCCATCGGGTTGTACTCGGCCGCAGGGACCTGCTTCAGCGCAGCCGCGTGGATGACGGTGTCGATCCCGCGCATCGCCTGCGTCATGCGCTCGCGATCGCGCACGTCGCCGATGAAGAAGCGCAGCGCGGCCGAGTTCACTTCCTGCTGCATCTCGTACTGCTTGAGCTCGTCGCGCGAGTACACGACCAGCCGCTTCGGCCGGTAGCGCTCGAGCACGGTACGCACGAAGCGGCGGCCGAACGAGCCGGTGCCACCGGTGATGAGGATGGAGCGGTCGTCGAGCATCGGAGCGGGTGCCGGTCAGGCCGCCACCGCGTCGAGCCGCGGCAGCACGTGGTCGAGAAAATCGCGATAGGCCCGCGCGATGCCGTCGTCGAGCGCGACCTTCGCGGTCCAGCCCAGCGCGGTCGCGCGCGACACGTCGAGCAGCTTGCGCGGCGTGCCGTCGGGCTTGCTGGTGTCGAAGACGAGTTCGCCGTCGAAACCGACGATGCGCTGCACCGTCTGCGCAAGCTCGCGGATGGTGACGTCGACGCCGCAGCCGATGTTCACCAGCGGCGGGTCGAAGCGCGCGAGCATCGCGTCGAACGCGGCATCGGGCTGCAGCAGCAGATGCAGGCAGGCGTCGGCCATGTCTTCGCTGTAGAGAAACTCGCGGCGCGGCGTGCCCGTGCCCCACACGACCACCTCGGCGGCCCCGCGCGTCTTCGCGTCGTGCATCTTGCGGATCAGCGCGGGCAGCACATGGCTGCCGGCCAGGTCGTAGTTGTCGCCCGGGCCGTACAGGTTGGTCGGCATGACCGCGAGCCAGCGCGTGCCGTGCTGGCGGTTGTACGCGCGACACATCTCGATGCCGGCGATCTTCGCGAGCGCGTACGCGCGATTGGTCGCTTCGAGCGGGCCGGTCAGCAGGGCGTCTTCGCGGATCGGCTGCGGACAGTCGCGCGGGTAGATGCACGACGACCCGAGGAACAGCAGCCGCGTCACGCCGTGGCGCCACGCCTCGTGCATCACGTGCTGCTGGATCGCGAGGTTCTCGCCGATGAAGTCGGCCGGGTACGTGTCGTTGGCGAGGATGCCGCCCACCTTCGCTGCCGCGAGGATGACCACCTGCGGGCGCTCGGTGGCGAAGAACGCGCGTACCGCTGACTGGTCGGTCAGGTCGAGCTCGGCGTGCGTGCGGGTGACGAGGTTCGTGTAACCGCGCGCCGTCAGTGCGCGCGCCAGCGCCGAACCGACCAGCCCGCGATGGCCGGCGACGTGGATGCGGGTGTCGGGCGGGAGCGTCACGCGGGCGCTCCGATCCGCGCGCTCAGCGCAGCCAGCCATCGCTCGAGGGTCGAATGGTGATCCGGAACTCGCGCCGCGATCGCCGCGGCCAGCGGCTCGAGGTAGACGTGCACGGCGGCATTGCGGTCCTTGAGCATCCCCAGCGCCAACGCGCCGTCCGCAGGGCTGAGGACATCCACGTCGACACAGGCGCGAATCGTCGCGGCGGGTGACCCCACCAGCACACCTTCGTCTCGCAACCACTGCTGCGCAAGGTGCCAGACCGCCTCGAAGCTGTACTCGAACCGCTTGATCGCGGCGTCGCGCTCGATCGTCGTCTCGACACGACCGGCGATCTCGCCCAACGTGCCAACCGCGCGCGTGGCGGTCAGCAGACGTTCGGTCAGTCGTTCCACGCGACACCCTCGGCCTGCACACGACGGCGGAAGCCTTCGTCGACGTCCGCCAGGTCGACGAGATCGACGTTCCACGGCAGCAGGCTGTCTTCGATACGCTGCAGCAGCTCGCCGACGACGTGAGCCGGAACGCTGCGCGAGCGCGCTTCGATCGCGATGTCGACATCCGACCCGGGACGCGCGTCGCCGCGGGCGCGTGATCCGAACAGCCACACGCGAGCCCCCCACGGCGCGATGGCGCCGACGACGAGATCCCGCAGGCTGTCGAGCAGCGAGCCGACCACCGGATCGGCCTCGGCACGCAGGTCGTGTCCTGACCGGGATCGACTTGTGCTCGGACGCGCATCGCGGTCAGGGCACATCGCGACCGTTCTCCGAGTCCAGTCGACGCAGCATGATCGACGCGAACCTTCGCAAGGCGTCCAGTTCGTGCTCGACCATTGCTTGCACGATCGTCCAGTCCAGCCGGCGGTACTCGTGCACCGCGACGTTGCGCAACCCCACCATCCGCCGCAGCGCGTCGACGGTGGCCGTGTCGATCCATCCGGTACGGCCGAGCAAGGTGAAGGCCTCGCGGCTGCCCGCGGGATTGCCGAGCCCGCGCTCGGCCACGGCGTGCAGCGCGAGATCGATGCCCGCCTCGCAGGCCCGTTGCAGGTTCAGCAGCACGATGTCCTGCGCGTCGAAGTCGTCGAGGATCGACGCGCCTGCGCGCGCCCAGGTGCTCGCGACCCGTGCCGGCGCTCGCTCGATGGTCTCGGCCTTTGCGCGCGCGACATCGGTCATGCGTGCGGGGTGGCGTCGGTGGCGTACACGGTGCCGCGGCGACCGATCGCCGCGAGCACTTCGCGACGTGCCACGTCGAACGCCATGGCGCGCGACAGCGCGCGCATCTCGAACCAGGACGCCGCCGTGCCCCGGGACCACAGCCGCGTCCCGGTGCGGACAACCTGCGCCGCGAACACGGTGCTGGCGTCGTGAAGGTCGGCCACGTCGACCTCGCGCCCGGCCCGCAGGCGCGCGGCGATCTCGCCGGCGAGGGCCTGGATCTCGTTCCATTCGAGCGCGCGGTCGCACAGGAGCGCGACGTCGATGTCGCTGTCGCGACGCTCGCGTGGCGTGGCCCACGATCCGTGCACCCACGCGGCCTGCAGCGGCACGGCCAGCGCATCGGCAGCGCCGACCACCGCATCGCCGAGCGCCTGCACCCGCGACGCGTCGCGCGACGGCTTGGCCGGCGCGGTCATTCGCGCGCCTCGTACGCCGGGTAGCCGTGCTTGCGGACCAGCGCGTCGCGCTCGGCGCTCTCGAGGTCCTTGCGGACCATCTCGGCGACCAGTTCCGCGAAGGTCGTGCGCGGCGTCCATCCCAGCCGCTCGCGCGCCTTCGTGGCGTCACCCAGCAAGGTCTCGACCTCGGCCGGACGGAAGTAGCGCGGATCCACGGCCACCACCACACGGCCCTGCGCGTCGCGCCCCTGCTCGTCGACCCCGCTGCCCGACCACGTGATCGCCAGGCCGAGTTCGCGGGCCGCCGCGTCGACGAAGTCGCGCACGCTGTACTGCACGCCCGTCGCGAGCACGAAGTCGTCGGGCTGCGGCTGCTGCAGGATGCGCCACATGCCCTCGACGTAGTCACGTGCATGGCCCCAGTCGCGCTTCGCGTCGAGGTTGCCCAGGTACAGGCAGTCCTGGAGTCCGAGGCGGATGCGCGCCAGCGCCCGCGTGATCTTGCGCGTGACGAACGTCTCGCCGCGCAGCGGCGACTCGTGGTTGAAGAGGATGCCGTTGCACGCGTACATCCCGTACGACTCGCGGTAGTTGACCGTGATCCAGTAGCCGTAGAGCTTGGCCACCGCGTACGGGCTGCGCGGCCAGAACGGCGTGGTCTCGCGCTGCGGCACTTCCTGCACCAGCCCGTACAGCTCCGACGTGCTGGCCTGGTAGAAGCGCGTGGTCTTCTCCAGCCCCAGGATGCGCATGGCCTCGAGCACCCGCAGCGTGCCGAGCGCATCCGAGTTCGCGGTGTACTCCGGCTCCTCGAAGCTCACCGCCACGTGGCTCTGCGCCGCGAGGTTGTAGATCTCGTCCGGACGCACCTGCTGGATGATGCGCAGCAGCGACGACGAGTCGGTCATGTCGCCGTAGTGCAGGATGAAGCGCCGCCCGTCGACGTGCGGGTCCTCGTAGAGGTGATCGATGCGCGCGGTGTTGATCAGCGACGTGCGCCGCTTGATGCCGTGGACCACGTAGCCGCGTCCCAGCAGGAACTCGGCGAGGTAGGCCCCGTCCTGACCGGTGATGCCGGTGATGAGTGCGATCTTGGTCAACGGGCGCAGGCGCGAGACGCGAATTCGGTCGACCGGCGATCATACCGGCGCCCCCTCACCGGCCGCCCTGCGCCGCCCTCGCCCTTCCGCCTGCGCCCCGTGCCCGACTTCCTGCTGATCAAGACCTCCAGCCTCGGCGACGTGGTGCACAACCTCCCGGTCGTGTCCGACCTGCGCGCGGCGTGGCCCGACGCCAACGTCGACTGGGTCGTCGAGGCCGCCTTCGCCGCCATCGCCCGCCTCCACCCCGGCGTGCGGCGCGTGCTGCCCGTGCGTCTGCGTCAGTGGCGGCGCCGATGGTTCGCCGCCGACACGCGGGCGGCGCGGGCGCAGTTCGACGTCCAGCTGCGCGCCGCGCGCTACGACGCGATCATCGACACCCAGGGCCTGCTGAAGAGCGCGCTGGTGGCGCGGCGCGCGCGGGGCCCGCGCCACGGGCTCGACTGGCGCAGTTCGCGCGAGCCGCTGCGCCTGTTCTACGACCGCGTGCATGCGGTGCCGTGGGATCGGCACGCGGTGCATCGCAATCGACAGCTCGCGGCGCTCGCGACCGCCCGGCGCGTCGTCGGCGGCGTCGACTACGGGATCGTCGCGCCTGCGTTCCCGCCCGCCGAGGCCGACGACGACTCGCCGCGGATCGTCGAGAACCCGTGGCTGACCCATGCCGAGCGCTTTGCGTGGGTGCCGCCCACACCGTGGGCCGTGCTGCTGCACGCCACCAGCGCGGACGCGAAGCTGTGGCCCGTGTTCCAGTGGAAGAAGCTCGCGTCGGCGCTGGCCGCCACCGGACTCGCGACGGTGCTGCCGTGGGGCAACGCAGCCGAGAAGGCGCGCGCCGACACGATCGCCGACCGCGTCAAGGGCACGATCGTGCCGCCCGCGCTGGGCCTCCACACGCTCGCCGGACTGCTCGGTCATGCCGACTGCGCGATCGGGGTCGACACCGGTCTCACGCACCTGGCGGCGGCACTCGGCGTGCCGACCGTCGGCGTGTACGTCGCGACCGATCCGCGTGCGACCGGCGTGCTCGCCGCGCGGGCCGTCAACGTCGGCGGCAAGGGCGAGGTGCCGTCGGTCAACGACGTGCTGGGTGCACTCGCGCGCGCCCGGGCGGCCGTCGGGACGTGAGCGCGCGTCGCCGGCTGTACGACGCCGCGATCTTCGGCCTGGTGCCGTTCGCGCTCGGCCATCTCGTCTGGCGCGCGCGCCGACAGCCCGCGTATCTCGCGCACGTGGCCGAGCGTTTCGGTGTGCTGCGCTGGCCGCCGGGCCCGCCGACGCTGTGGCTGCACACCGTGTCGGTCGGCGAGACGCGGGCGGCGCAGCCGCTGGTCGACGCGCTGGCGGCCCGCCACCCCGGTCACCGGGTGCTGCTCACGCACACGACGCCGACCGGCCGCGACACGGGCGTGCAGCTCTTCGGCGACCGGGTCGGACGCGCCTGGCTGCCGTGGGATCTGCCGTTCGCGGTGTCGCGGTTCGTGCACACCGTGCGGCCGAGCCTCGGTGTGCTGCTCGAGACCGAGCTGTGGCCCAACCTCGCGCAGGCCTGCCGCCACGCGGACGTGCCGCTGCTGCTCGTCAACGCGCGGCTGTCGGCCCGCTCGGCGCGCCGCTACGGCCGCGTCGCGGGTCTCGCCGGCGACACGCTGCGCGATCTGGCTGGTGTCGCCGCCCAGACCGACGCCGACGCGGCGCGGCTGACGGCGCTGGGCGCGGCCGACGTCGCGG
>JALORJ010000389.1 GCA_025459035.1 Burkholderiales bacterium | reverse complement strand
CGCGTGCCGAGGCGGTAGGCGACCGAGTTGTTCGTGGTGATCGTCTCGATGATGTTGCTGACCTCGAGCCCGACCTTGATGCCGACTTCGTCCTGCAGATAGATCTGCGGCTCGACGTCGAGCTTCAGGCCGACGTCGAGGTAGCTCACCGACGTGGCGACGCCGACGTTGGCGGTGGCGGTGGTCGTGAACACCGGCACCTTGTCGCCGATGTGCACGCGCGCCTTCTCCTTGTTGCGCACGCGGATGCGCGGGTTGGCGAGCAGGTTGGTCTGGCCGACGGTCGCACGCAGGTTGAACACCAGCAGCGGGTTGCTCGTCGTGAACACCTGCGGAGCGTCGACCAGCGTCGCGGTGCCGGTGCCGATGGCGTTGCCGGGGCCGGCCGCGGTCAGGTTGACGCTCGTGGGCCAGCGCACGCCGATCTCGTCGAGCCGCGAGCGCGCGACCTCGAGCACCTCGACTTCGAGCATCACCTCGGGCTCGGCGACGTCGAGCGTGCGCACGAGCTGGTCGGCCAGGCGCACGACCTCCGGGGTGTCCTTGATGACCATCAGGTTCAGCTTCTCGTCGATGAAGACGTCCTGCGACTTCATCAGCGCCTTCACCATCGCCGAGGCCTGCTTCACGTCGGCGTTGGCCAGGTACCAGCTGCGCACGAGCAGGTCCTTGTAGTCCTTCTGCTTGGCCGGCGTGTTCGGGTAGATCAGGACCGAGTTCTCGTTGAGCAGCTTGCGATCGAGCGTGTTGGTGGTGAGGATCAGCTTCAGCGCGTCCTCGAGGCTCGTGTTGCGCAGGAACACGGTGATCCGCGCATCGGGCTTCACGTCGCGATCGAAGACGAAGTTGATGCCCGACGTGCGCGACAGCAGGTCGAACACGGTGCGGATCGGCGCGTCGCGGAACTCGAGCGTGATCGGCTTGCGAAACGGCGCGACGAGCTTCGGCTCGGGCGCGGCCGCGACGCCCTGCTCGACCACGCGGCGCAGCAGCGCGCGCGCGTCGCGCTGGTACGGGTTCTCGGCCAGCACGCTGCGCAGCACCGCCTCGGCCGCCGGCGCGTCGCCGCGCTCGAACATCGCCTGCGCCCCGCGCACCTGCTGCTGGTGCTGCCGTGCCTGCGCGAGCTCCTTCAGGCGGAAGCCGGCGCGCCCGTTGTCCGGGTCGGTGCGCTGCGCGGCCTCGAACGCGGCCTGCGCCTCGTCGAGCGCACCGGCGCGCAGCCACTGGTCGCCGCGCGCGAGCTGCTCGCCGGCCACGCGCGCACGCTCGCGCAGCAGGGCCGCGCGGTACGTCGCGTTGCGCGGCTGGCTCTTCACGGCTTCCTCGAGCTGCGGCAGCGCCTCCTCGGGCCGGCCGTCGGCGAGCAGCTGGTTGGCGCGCTCCCACGCCGGCGGCGTCGCGCAGCCGGCCAGCGGGCCCGCGATCAGCGCGAACACGAGCACGGTGGAAATCGAGAAGGCGGATCGGTTCATGGACTGGGCACGATCGACAGGCTCTGGCGCTGGTCGAGCGGCAGATAGGTGAGGTGCACGGCGCGGTCGTCGACGGCGTCGATGCGGTACTGGCCGTCGACGGTGGCGCCGACGGTCGCGGCGAGCGTGGCCTCGCCGCGCGACAGGAAGACGGTGGTGGTGTCGCCGTCGCCCAGCATGCCGACGTAGCCGAACGGCAGCGGCGGCGCCTGTGGCGGGGCCGGGGGCGGCGCTGGCGGACGCGCGGCAAGCTCCCTGGCGCTCGGACGACGCGGCGGCGGATCCCACGATCGCGCGCCGAACACGTCGGCGACCGGCGCGTCCGGCAACGTGCGGCGCGCGCGCGCCAGATCGAGCGGCCCGGTCGCACGCGCGGTCGCGGGGCGCTCGCCACGCGCGGGCGGCACCGCGGCGCCGGCATCACTGCCTGCGGCGATCGACCCGATGCGCGGCGCGACCTCGGTCGGCGCCGTGCGCGGCGCGCGGCGCGGGGCACCGACATCGTCGGCCGGATCGCCGCTGACCGCCCACACTGCAGCCCCGGTGCCGACCAGCGCCAGTCCGAGCACGGCGCGCCGCAGCGTCGGGCTCACGGCGCGGTCCCCAGGTCGAGATACAACGCGAAGCGCAGTTGCGCCTCGAGCCCGGGCGCGGCGACCGCGTCGCGCTTGAACTGCGCTTCCTCGAGCGCGGCGGCCGGGATCTTCGCCAGCGCCTCGGCGACGAAACCACGCAGCTGCGGATAGGTGCCGCGCATCGGCAGCGTGATCTCGTAGCGCGCCAGCCGGGCGCCGCGGGTGACCTGCAGGCGGTACTGCGATGCGTCGAGCGCCAGGCCGTTGCGGCGCGCGGCGGTGTGCAGCCGGCCGATCCACTCGGGCAGCGACGACGTGGGCGGGAACCACGCGTGGAACGTGTCGAGCGGCGTCGCGTCGCGCGCCAGCGCCTCGGGGGTGCCGGGCGCCAGGACCGGACCGGCCGCGCGCAGACGCGCCCGCAGCTCCGCGACCTGCGCTTGCGCGTCGTCGGCACGGCGGTGCGCCGGCCACCACGTCGA
>JALORJ010000067.1 GCA_025459035.1 Burkholderiales bacterium | reverse complement strand
GTGCCCTGATCGATGCCGACGACGTAGCGCTGATGCTCTTCAGCCATGGTTCGCGGTGGACTCGAGGGTGATGTCGACGCGTGCCGGCGCGCCGTCGGCGGACAGCCCGAGCGTCGCCGCGTCGAGCGGGATCAGCGTGCGCCGCTCGGGAAGCCACAGCCGATCGGCGCGCCACAGCTCGCGCGGGCCGATCGCGGCGCGCAGCCGCCCGCGGATCGGCGCGCGAACGCGCACGTTGACCGGCAGCGCCGCCGGCAGCGGCGCCGGCAGCGCGAGCTGCTGCGGGCACGCGTAGCGCACGGGGTCGACGGGCGCGAGCGCGACGTGCGACGCGGCCGGCGGCAGCGTGCCGTGCAGGCTCGCCGCGATCGCGCGCGCGACGCGGCGGCCTTCGTCCCACGCAGTCCACGACGCCTCGACCGGGCGCAGCAGATTGCCCGCCGCGAAGATCGCCGGGTCGTCGGTGCGGCCGTACTGGTCGACGCGCGGCCCGCCGGTGTGCGGGTCGAGCGCGACGTGGCTCGGGCGCACGATCGCGGTCTCGGGCACGAAGCGGCCGCTGAACACGACGCCGTCGCACGCGAGCGTCGCGCGCGTGCCGTCGGCGTGCGCGATCTCGACGCCTTCGACCCGGTGCGTGCCGTGCACGGCGACAACCTCGGTGCGCACGTGCACACGCGCCCCGAACGCGAGGCGCGCGACCACGCCGCCGACGCGCGGCGCGACGATGCGCGGCCCGGGTTCGATCATCGCGACGGGGCGGATGCCGGCATGGCGCATCGTCATGAGGTTCGAGAAGCTGACCAGCTCGGTGCCGACGATCACCGCACGGGTGCACGGGCGCTGGTGGGCGAGGTACACGAGCTGCTGCAGCGCACCGGTGGTGAACACCCCCCATGGACGCGTGCCGGACACGAGCCGCGCGGCCCGCGGCATCTCGCGGGTGCCCAGCGCGAGCAGCACGCGACGCGCCTGCAGCGTCGCGGGGCCGCGCGGAGCGACGACGTCGACGACGCCGTCGCGGCCGAGGCGCACGACGGTGTGCCCGGTGCGTACGTCCACGCCGTCGGCCGCACGCACGAGGCGACGCGCGTAGTCGGGCCCGCCGAGCACGCGACGGAACTCGCGCCAGCCGAAGCCGGGGTGGCCGCAATGCCGTGGCACCCCTCCGGCCGTCTGCTCGCGTTCGAGCACCACGACATCGCGCACCCCGGCGCGGCGCAGTTCGATCGCCGCCGACAGCCCCGCCGGCCCGGCGCCGAGGATCAGGACGTCGTGCATCGGTGCGCGCGTGCGCCGGTCGACGCCGGGGTCATGCCGCGAGCGCGACGGTCGGCCCGTCCGGCAGCCGACCCGCGGCGAGCTGCATCACGCGCCATGTGCAGTAGAAACCTTGGCAGCGGCCCATCATGCAGCGCGTGCGGCGCTTGAGCCCGCCCAGGTCACCCGCCGGCAAGGGGCCGGACAGCGCCGCGTCGATCTCGTGCGCGGTGACCAGTTCGCAGTGGCACACGATCTCGCCGGGGTCGGCCTGCTGCCACCGCCGGGGCCGCGCCTCGCAGAGGTTCGGCACGGGCGTCCAGATCGGTTCGACGTCGCCGCGCAGCGGTCCGAAGTGGTCGACGTGCAGCGCCGCCACGTGCTGCGCGATGCCGAGCGCCGCCGTGAGCCCGGTCGAGCGGATGCCACCGACGCCGATCCAGCCGCGGTCGGGCAGGGCTTCGATGCGGTACTCCTTGCGCTCGGTCGCCGGGCGCAGCCCTGCGTAGACCGCGTTGACGCCGTGGTCGGCGAGCGCGGGGACGAGCGCGCGGCCCTTCGCGATCAGGGCTTCGAGGGCGTCGTGGTCGACGCTCGCGTGGTCGCGGTCGCTCTGTTCCTCGGCCGTCGGCCCGACCAGCAGGTTGCCGTACGCGGTCCGGCACACCACCACGCCCTTGGTGCGTTCCGTCGGCACCGGCAGCACGATCGACTGCACCAGATCGAAGGCCGGCTTGTCGAAGACCACGAACTGGCCCTTGCGCGGCCGGATCTCGAACGGCGGCGTGCGCGCGATGCGCTCGACATGGTCGCCGTGCAGGCCGGCGCAGTTCACGACCACTGCCGCCTCGACCGGCCCCTGCGAGGTCGCGAGCACCCAGCGGTCGCGCTCGCGCTCGCCGCCCTGGACCTCGCAGCGGCGGCGGACCTGCGCGCCGTGCGCGATCGCCTGCAGCGCGTAGGCGAGCGGGGCGGACCAGGCGTCGATCACGTGCTCGCCGGGGACCTCGACCGCACCGGTGGCGCCGGGTGCGAGGTTGGGCTCGCGCCGGTACAACGCGGGCAGATCGATGCGCTGCACGTCGGCGACGCCGTTGGCGTGCGCCTGCGCGACGATCGCGTCCAGACGCGCGGCCTCGTCGGCGGTCCACGCCACCACCACACCGCCGGTGCGCATCAGCGGCAGACCGAAGCGCTCGTGGATCGCGAGGTACTCGCGATACCCGGCCTGCATGCACGCGACCTCGAGGCTGCCCGGCGGCGCGTCGAAGCCGGTGTGCAGCAGCGCGCTGTTGGCCTTGCTGGCGCCCGACAGCAGGTCGCCGCCGCGCTCGAGCAGCACTGCGCGCAGCCCGCCGAGCGCGAAGCGGCGCAGCACGGCACAGCCGACCACGCCCCCGCCGATGACCGCGACGTCGAACACTGGATTCATGCGGCTGCAGACAGGGTGGCGCGGCAAAGATTCTCGGCCGCGCCGCGTGCCGCGCCGCCGCTCGCCGTGCGGCGACCGTCGGCCGGCACTGCCTGGCCGGCCGACGTCACGCGGCGACTCAGGCGCGCACGCCCAGCGCGCGCTCCTCGGCCTCGATCTCCTTCTGGCGTTGCGCGATCAGCTCGCCGGTCGGCGGGCCCTGGAACGAGTTGCGCAGCCCGCCGTACCAGACGGCGACCAGCACGACGGCCAGACCGACGACCACGTAGAGCACCTTCTCGTTGGGTTCGCGCGTGCCGACGAAGGCGAGGATCAGGCAGCCGATCACCGCCAGCGCACCGATCGGCTTCGACCACGCCCCGAGGTCGAACGGCCCCTTGTGTGTCCACGACTTCCCCTCCGCGAACAGGCCGGTGAGGATGGGCATGCCGTACGACAGGTACAGGAACACCGCACAGCCGGCCGCGAGCACCGTGAGGGCAGGCGCGTACAGCGTCGCGATGAACGCGAGCACCGCCGACACCCAGATCGCGTTGGCCGGCGTGCGGAAGCGCGGGCTCACCTTCTTCACCCAGCCCGACGCCGGCAGGCCGCCGTCGCGCGAGAACGCGTACATCATCCGCGAGAACGACGTGAGGCCGGCCAGCGCGCAGACGTAGTTGCAGAAGACGATCGACGCGTACAGCGCGACTTTCAGCGCTTCGGGCATCTTCGACTCGGCCATCGTCCAGAAGAACACGTTGCCGCCCTGCTTCGCGCCTTCGGTCATGTCGGGCATCGCCAGCAGGATCGACACCACCAGCGCCCAGCCGAACAGGAACGACCAGAACACCGCCCGCATCATCCCCTTCGGCACTTCGTGAGCCGCGTTGCGGGTCTCCTCGGACGTGTGCGCAGACGCGTCGTAGCCGGTTACGGTGTAGCAGACGTGCAGGAAGCCCAGCAGGAACGCGTAGAACGCGACCCCGGTCACGGGCCAGATGCCGCCGCCGGCGTCGCCGGTGTTGTTGACGAAGGTGAACATGCGCCCGAAGTCGAGCGACGGCGCGTACGCGAGCAGGGCACCGATCAGCACGACCGACGTGAGCAGGATCAGATAGCCCGACAGGTCGGTCAGCATCGTCGTGACCTTGATGCCGACGTGGTTCAGCACGGCCTGCGACGCGAGGATCAGCGCGACCCAGAACACCTTGGTGCCGACGCCGAGGCTCGCGGGATCGAGCCCGATCTCGGGGCCGAGCAGACCGACGAACAGGTCGTACACGCCGACGTCGACCGACGCGACCACGAACACCAGCCCGAGCAGGTTGTACCAGGCGGTGGCCCAGCCCCAGCCGCGACCGCCGAGGATCGAGCCCCAGTGATACAGCCCGCCCGCGGTCGGGTAGGCCGACGCGATCTGGCCCATCGCCGCGGCCACCAGCAGGGCGAACGCGCAGCCGATCGGCCAGCCGATGCCGATCGACAGTCCGCCGCCCGCCGAGAAGGCGGTCTGGAACGCGGTGAGGCCGCCGGCGAGGATGCAGATGATCGCGAAGCTGATCGCGAAGTTCTGGAACGCCCCCATGTGCCGGCTGAGCTCCTGGGCGTAGCCCATGCTGTGCAGCAACTGGGCGTCGTCGTCGAGCTTCGGGTCGTTGGTGCCGCTCATGAATTCCCCTTGGGTGATGCGTCGGTCGTGGGTGACCGGCGGCATGGCGCCGGTCGGCGGGGTCCTGTGCGAACGCTGTGCCACCGCTGCCGTGACCCCTCGGCGCGGCGCGCGGAGCATGCCGACCCGGTCACGGACCTGTAAAGCTGTACGGTTTCAACGGTTTGCCGGTCGGGCGGTCGCGCCGGGGCGACGCCGGTCATCGCATCCCGATGCACCCGGCGCGGGCTGCGTGCACCGCGCAGGGGCGCGGTGCGGCTCAGCCCACCTTCGGATTGCGATACGCATAGGCAAGCGCGATGTTCGACTCGGTCCACTCGCCGGCGGTCACCGGCGGGTAGAGCGGCGGATGCGTGGCGTCGGTGCAGGTCGGCAGGCACTCGATGCGCGCGGCATGGTCGGCACCGAAGAAGAACGGCAGCGAGAAGCGCTGTGCGCCGGTCTGGTTGATGACGCGGTGCACGGTGGAACGGAACACGTCGTTGGTCCAGCGCGCCATCACGTCGCCGATGTTGATGACGAACGCGCCGGGCACCGGCGGTGCGGCGATCCACTCGCCACGCGCGTTCTGCACCTGCAGCCCCGGGGCGCTGGTCGCGAGGATCGTGAAGCACTCGTAGTCGGTGTGCGCGCCGACGCCGATGTGCTTCGGATCGAACGGCTCGGGCTGCGGCGGGTAGCGCAGCACGCGCAACTGCGCCATCGGCTTGCGGATGTACGGCTCGAACCAGGTCTCGGGCAGATCGAGCGCCAGCGCGAACCCGCGGAACAGCAGGCGTCCGAGGGCCAGCACCTGCTCGAAGTAGCCGTACACGACCGGCCGGAACGCCGCCGGCGTGTCCGGCCAGATGTTCGGGCCGAGCATCGGGTTGCCGGCGAGATGGTCCGGATCGTCGGCCGGCAGTTCGAGCGAAAGCTCGAAGCCTTCCTGCAGGTCCCATGCCGATGCGTCGTGCGCGTCGGCCGCCAGCCCGCCGAGGGCGACCCAGCCGCGATGGCGACCGGTGCGGGTGATGGCGACCCGCTGCTTGACCGCGAGCGGCTGCGCGAAGAACGCGTCGGCGGTCGCGAACACCGCGTCGACGTCGGCCTGCGCGATGCCGTGGCCGGTCACGTAGAGGAAGCCGACGTCGCGACAGGCGCGGCCGATCGCGTCGGCGACGCCGCGCCGCGCCGCGGCGTCGGGCGAGCGCAACCCGGCGATGTCGACGATCGGGATCGCGTCGAAGTCGAGCGCCCGCGCCGACAGATCGTTGCGGTCGAGCGTGCGGGTGCGGGCCTGCAGGGCGGTGTGGGGTGGAGTCATGCGACGTGGCCGACGAGGTGTTGTTCGAGGCGGTTGCCGGCTGCGCCGTGCGCGAGGATCGCGAGCAGCTTCTCGACGATCACGGCCCCGGCTTCGAGCGGTGGCAGACCGGCGGCGTGGATGTTCGACACGACCGTGTACTCGAAGCGGATGTCGGCATGCCCGCTCGCGGTCGCCGCGGCGCGCTGCTCGGCGCCCGGCGCGAGCTGCAGCGCGATGTACGCCGACAGGCTGCGCGCGGCCTGGGCATCGCCGCCGGGCCGCTCGCCGATCAGGTTGACGACCACGCGTGCGCCGGTGGCGCTGGCGAGCGGCTCGGCCAGCTTGACGCGGCCGAAGGTGGCGACGAACGGATCGCCGACCGCGATCGCTTGCGCGGCGAGACCGTCGAGCAGCACGGGCAGCAGGTCGGGCAGGTTGTGATGCACGGCCTGCGCGGACAGGCCGTCGGCGATCAGGATCTGCACGGTCGCGGGCTCGGCCACGGGCGTGCTGTCCGGGTGCAGGCGCGCGCCGAGGTCCGGATGCGCGAGATGCTCGGCGCGCGTCGACGCCCCCGTGCGCAGCGGGCGCAGGCGCACGCCCGGCGGTGCGGTGACGTGCAGATCCGCGTGGATCGCCTCGCGCGCGACCGCCTGGTTCGCACGCAGCGTGCGCGTGACGTGATCGGCAGGGCGCGGGCCGGCGTTGTCGAAGCCCCACGCCGCCGGCAGCGCGTCGCGCAGTTCGCGCCACTCTTCGGCGCTCGCGCAGAACTGCGTCGGGTCGCCCCAGCGGGGCCCGCGCCGCACGCCGCCGCTGCCGTCGTCCTCGAAGATGCCGCGCGCCTTCGCCCATTCGAGGTACGCGGGCGCCGGTGCGAGGTCGTGGACCTCGCGCAGCGTCTGGTCGTCGTGCCCGCTGGTGTCGAAGTACGCCAGCATGCGGTCGGTGTTCAGGTACACGTCCATGTAGTAGTTGGCGCCGGCCGCCGTCAGCAGCTGCGTCGCGATCTGCTGGCCCTCGAGGGTCACCTGCGCGTGCAGCGTGTAGCACGGCGCCATGCCCATCGGCAGCCCGAGCAGCTTGCCCATGAAGTGGTCCTGCAGGTTGGCCACGATCATCTCGAAGTTGTCGAGGTGGGTCTCGGGGCCGATGAAGCCGGTGACGTTGTTGACCATGAAGGGGCGCCAGCGGCGCGCGAGGCCGTAGCACAGCGCCTCGGTGGTCGTCATGTCGATGCCCTCGTGCTTGCCGTACGTGAGCTCGCTGCCCTGGCCGGTCTCGAAGTACATGACGTTCGGGGCCTCGGGACCCAGCGCGCCGCGCGTGCGCATCGTCGCGTACGCGTGGTCGAGCAGCGGCACGGTGACGTCGAACTCCTCGGTCAGCACACGCTCCGTGCCGGCGAGACTCTGGAACAGGATCTCGACCGGGGCGCCGCGCTCGAGGCACGCGAGCTGGGTCTTCACGTGCGACAGCACGCAGATCTGCGTCGGCACGCCGGTCGCGCGCCGCACTTCGTCGAGCCGCCGCAGCAGCGCGGCCACGTTGTCGACGGTGTCGATCGCCGGGTTCATGCCGAGCAGCGCGTCGCCGGACCCCATCGACAGGCCGGTGTAGAGCAGCGCGGTCATGCCCGCCGGCGAATCGGTCGGGTGGTTCGGCTGCAGCCGCGACGACAACGTGCCGCGCAGGCCGATGGTGGTGCGGGCGGTCGCCACGCGACGGCAGCGCCGTGCGAGCAGCACGAGTTCGTGCACGTCGCACAGCTTGGCCAGCGCGGCGGCCATCACGCCGGTCAGCCCGGATCCGGCCCGCGCGACCTCGGCGGGCGACGCCGCCAGCAGCCGGTCCTTCAGCGCCCCGAGCGTGAGCGGCGCGAGTTCCGCGAACACCTCGCGGTCGATCTGGTAGTTCACGCGCATCACCGCGTCGACGCGGCCGGCGTGATCGGTCAGCGGATGGTCGTGCAGGTGCTGCAGCGTCAGCGACGCGAGGATCGACCGCGCCGCTTCACGCGTGGCCTCGTCGGGCGCGGCCAGCCCCGCGACGCGGTCGCCGGCCTTGCTCCAGTCGGCGGCGCCGAGCAGCGCCTTGAGGCTCGGGAAGGCGAAGCGCCGTCCGAGCCGCGACAGCGTGTACGCGACGTCCGGACGCGGTTGCGGCACCGCGATGGTGTCGAGCGGGGGCAGGTCGGTCATCGGGGTCATCCGTACAGGCCGTGGAACGACACCGGCACGGCGCCGTGATGCGCGCGACCGATGCGCACGAAGTGTGCGCGAGGCACCGCGACCTCGTCGATCACCGCCACATGGCGGTGCGCGCTGCCCCACCCGGTGGCGTAGCCGCCGAGCGCCTTCGCGACATCGCACGCGACCAGCACCAGCAGCAGCGGCGGGTCCGCCGCCACGGCCGCGCGTGCATCGAGGACTGCGCGCAGGTCGACGGCGAAGGCCTGCACGCGTTCGCGCGTCGCCTGCGCGGCATCGACGCTCCACTGCACGCAGCCGCCGGTCGTGCCGTGGCCGGCCCGCGCCACCGCCTGCGCGATCGCGGCGCGGTCGGCATCGGCGTCCAGCCGCGCCACGATCGGCAGGTCCGGCCACGGCAGCGGCACCGCCAGCGGCAGATGCAGCGTGCTGCCGGCGATGCGGGTCTGGTGCAGCGCGAGGCCGAGCACCGTGGCGCCCCCGGTGCGTGCCGGGCGGTGCGCTGCGACCGCGGCCGACAGCCGCGGGGACGCGACGATCGCGCGGGCCAGTTCGATGCCCAGATCGCCGAACCGTGTCGTGGGCGGCAGCGGGCGCCCGTCGGCGATCGCGTAGACCAGCTCACCGACGCCGCCCGAGAATGTCACCCGTGCGCACGCCGGCGACAGGCCGGCGGGCCATTCGAACGGCACCTGTGCGATCTGCCGCCCGGCACCGTCGGCGAAGAAGCCGCGGTCGCCGGCGACGATCGCTTCGAGCGCCGCGACCTGCCAACCGACGAAGCGCTCGACCGCCGCGGCGGGCCACGTGGTTCCCGGCCGGTGGTCGAGCCCGATGGCGGTCGCGATCGCATGCGCGTGCGGCGTCCATCCGGTCACGTGCCAGCCGCCGGGCACGACCTGGATGTGGCGCGCGCCGATGAAGTGGCAACCGGTGGCGAGCACCTGGCCCCCGCGGCCGACCGCGGTGTTGGTCGTGCCCCCGCCGATGTCGAGGTTGAGCCACGTCGCGTCGGGCTGCGCGTCCGACAGCGCGCCGCAGGCGCCCATGAACGCGACCCATGACTCGAGCCGCGGATCGTCGGCGGTGGCGACGACGACATCGCCCAGACGCGCGTGCAGACGCGCGCGCAGCCCGTCGGCGTTGCGCCGCTGCGCGGCGAGGCCGGTCACGAGCGCGCCACCGGCGAAGCAGTCGGCCGACGCGATGCCGGCGCTCGCCAGCCAGTCATCGATCAGAGAGTCGATCGCGTCGAGATCGAGCGTGTCGGCATCGACGAACGGCGTGAACACGGACGCCGGCTGGAACACGGGCTCGGCGTCCGCCAGCGTCGCCCGCCCGGTGCCCGGATGCGTCGACAGCGTCGCGCGCGCGATCAGCACGCTCGACGTCGTCGACCCGAAGTCGAGACCGAGCAGCAGGACGCTACGAGGCGCGGCGGACATCGCCCGACGCTAGCCGATCCACGCGGGCGCCAGCGCGCCGCGTCGGCGCACGGCCGGTGCACCGCCGCGCGGCGAGGCGCCGCAGCGCCTCGCGGGGGCGACGGTCAGGCGGTCGCGCGGCGACGTCGCAGCGCCGCCGCGAGCGCGGCAAGTCCGACGCCTGCGAGCGCGGTGGTCGACGGCTCGGGGACGCCGGTCACGGTGAAGTCGACCTTCAGCGATCCGGAGTTGTCGTCGTACCAGCCCGGATTGCCGAAGAACGCGAAGGCGTCCGCGAAGCCCAGTTCGACGGTCGTGGCGGCGTCCGGAATCACGAAGCGCTGCTGCGAGCCGGAGCCGGTCCCGGTCAGGCCGTCGCCGATGAAGAACACCTGGTTGATGGCGGGGGCGTACGTCGGATCGCTC
>JALORJ010000388.1 GCA_025459035.1 Burkholderiales bacterium | reverse complement strand
GAGCTCGCGCGAGACGTTGACTTCGCCACCGGTGCCGTCGACCTTCGGCATGCGCTCGACGGCGTCCTGCAGCGCGGTGGTCAGCGCCGGCACGTTGACGCCCGCGCGCTGCAGGATCGACGCGGTCGCGCCGTCGTCCTGACGCAGCAGCGCGAGCAGCAGATGCTGGGGCTCGATGTACGGCGCGTCGCGGCCGACGGCCAGGCTCTGGGCATCGGCCAGCGCCTGCTGGAAGCGGGTGGTGAGCTTGTCGAAACGCATGGCGGCGAGCGATCCGGAAGGGTCACTGGAGATGCCGCGAACATGCGGGGCAGACGGCGGATTTCAACGGCGGCGCGGCCTCGATCGCGGCACCGCGTACCGACGACGCGGCCGGAAGCACGCGCTCCACCTTGTCCGCGTCGCACGGCAAGACCACTGCGCCGGCGGCAGCGCGACCCGCCCGTCGGACCTCGCATCGCGCGCGGCGCCACGGCGTTCGCCGCTACAGTGGAGGCCCGTCTCGCCCCCGTCCGGAACCCGCCATGCGACCCCGCTTCGCCGCCCTGCTGCTCGCAATGACGATCAGCGTCGCCCGCCCGGCACTCGCCGCCCCCGCCGCCGACACCGACCTCGCCGAAGCCCGCGCGCTGTCGCAGGAACTCGTGCAGAAACTCGGCGCCGCGCTGAAGGCACAGCTCGCGGCGGGCGGGCCCGAGTCGGCGGTGGGGGTGTGCCGTGACCTCGCGCCGGCGATCGCGGGCGAGCTGTCGCGACGCAGCGGCGCCCGCGTCGCGCGCGTGAGCCTGAAAATGCGCAATCCGCTGCTCGGCACGCCCGACGCGTGGGAGCAGGCGGCACTCGCGGACTTCGACGCGGCGGTCGCTGGCGGCCAGCCCGCCGACAAGCTCGAGCGCGCCGAAGTCGTCGACGAACCGGCCGGCCGCACGTTGCGCTACGTCAAGGCGATCCCGGCGGCGCCGCTGTGCATGAGCTGCCACGGCGGCGCCGATGCGATCCCGGCGCCGGTCGCCGCGAAGATCGCGGCCGAGTACCCGCACGACCGTGCGGTCGGCTATGCGCCGGGCCAGGTGCGCGGCGCGGTGACGATCCGCAAGCGGCTCGACTGACCTCGCACCGAGTCCCCCACGCACACGGCCGTTGCCGGAGCACAACCGCGAACGGTCTGCCGTCGCAGCCCACGCCTGATCGCCCCGACCCGATCACGCCCGCACGGAGCCCACGCCCATGCTCTTTCGCCAGCTCTTCGACGCCGAGTCGTCCACGTACACCTATCTGATCGGCGATGCCGTACGCCGCGAAGCGGTGCTCGTCGACCCGGTGCGCGAGCAGGTCGAGCGCGACCTGGCACTGGTCGACGCCCTCGGCCTGACGCTCGCGTGGATCGTCGAGACGCACGTGCACGCCGACCACGTCACCGGCGGCCGCGCGCTGCGCGAGCGGACCGGGGCGCGCACGGCGGTCAGCCGCCACTGCGGCGCGAGCGGCTACGACCGCGAACTCGACGACGGCGATCGGATCGTCTTCGGCGACGAGCACCTGCACGCGATCTCGACGCCGGGCCACACGCCCGGCAGCACCTGCTTCCTGTGGCGCGACCGGCTGCTGACCGGCGACACGCTGCTGATCGGCGGCTGCGGTCGAACCGACTTCCAGAACGGCAACGCCGCGTCGCTGTTCGACAGCGTGACCGCGCGCCTCTTCACGCTGCCCGACGACACCCTCGTCTACCCGGGCCACGACTACAAGGGCCGCCACGTGTCGACGATCGGCGAGGAGAAGGCGACCAACGCACGCCTGGCGGGCCGCACGCGCGAAGAGTTCGTCGCGCTGATGGACAACCTGAACCTGCCGCAGCCGAAGAAGATCGGCGAAGCGGTGCCGGCGAATCTGGTGGGGGGAACGGGGTAGCGACGCCCGTCGCGTCAGGCGACCGTCGACCCGTCCTCGACCTGCGGCCCGACGCGCAGCCGCGAAAACGCGGCGTCTGCCGTCACCAGCACCGCGTCGAGAGCCGAGGCGTGCGCGGCGATCATCAGATCGAGCGGCGACAACGACAGCCCGGACTTCTCGTTCGCGCACCGCAGTTCGGCGTAGTGGTGCGCGACATCGGGCGTCCACGACTCCGTACGGATCAGCCCGAGCAGCGTGGTCGTTCGCTGCACGAGCCCCTTCGGGTAACCGCGACACGCCAGTCCGTATCGCATCTCGGCGAGCGTGACGACCGAGATGCTCGTGTTGTGCACACCCACCGCACCGAGCCGCTCGCGCACCGACGGCGGCTGCACGCGAACAATCTGACTGACGGCATTGGTGTCGAGCAGGTACCGCGTCATTCGTCCAGCGCCGCGAGCGGATCGTGGTCGCGTTCGACGTACTTCCGATCTTCGGGTCCCAGGAAGTCATCCGGGACCTCGGTCGTGTGATCGAGCGCGAGCAGGTCCTCCCACGTACGAGGCCGCGGCGACAACACGATATGCCCGGTCACGGGATCACGACTGATCGCCACCCGAGAGCCTGTGATGCGGTATCCGTC
>JALORJ010000387.1 GCA_025459035.1 Burkholderiales bacterium | reverse complement strand
CGCCACGGCGCCGCAGAAGCGGCTGGCGATCAAGACCTTCGTCGCGCGCCAGTCCGACGGGCTGATCCGCGAAGCCGTGCTGCGCGAGCTCAAGCGCGGCGGGCAGGTCTACTTCCTCCACAACGAGGTCGAGACCATCGGCAACTGGGAGGCGCGGCTGCAGGCGCTGCTGCCCGAGGCGCGCATCCGCGTGGCGCACGGCCAGATGCCCGAGCGCGAGCTCGAGCACGCGATGCGCGACTTCTACCAGGGCCGCTTCAACGTTCTGCTCTGCACGACGATCATCGAGACCGGCATCGACGTGCCGACCGCGAACACGATCATCATGAACCGCGCCGACCGCTTCGGCCTCGCGCAGCTGCACCAGTTGCGCGGACGCGTCGGGCGCTCGCACCACCAGGCCTACGCGTACCTGCTGACACCCGGCGGCGAGGAGGGCCTGACACCGCAGGCGAAGAAGCGGCTCGAGGCGATCCAGGCGATGGACGAACTGGGCTCGGGCTTCTATCTCGCGATGCACGACCTCGAGATCCGCGGCGCCGGCGAGGTGCTGGGCGACTCGCAGAGCGGGTCGATGGCGAGCGTGGGCTTCAGCCTGTATGTCGACATGCTCAACCACGCGGTGCGCTCGCTGAAGAAGGGCCTCGAGCCCGACCTCGACGGCCCGCTGCACGCGACCGTCGAGATCAACCTGCACACGCCGGCACTGCTGCCGAAGGACTTCTGCCCCGACGTGCACGAGCGTCTGGTGCTCTACAAGCGCCTCGCGAGCTGCGAGACCGCCGCCGAGATCGAGGCGCTGATGGAGGAGCTGGTCGACCGCTTCGGCAAGCTGCCCGACGCAGGTCGCGCGCTGATCGAGACGCATCGGCTGCGACTGATGGCCGAGCCGATCGGGGTCGTACGCATCGATGCCGCGCCCGAAGCGATCGTGCTGACCTTCCGCCCGAACCCGCCGCTGGATCCGATGCACGTGATGCGGCTGGTGCAGTCGCGCAAGGGCTGGCGTCTCACCGGCCCGGAGAAGCTGCGCATCGACACGAAGCTGCCCGAGGTCCCGATGCGGGTCGTGCGCGTGAAGGAGCTGCTGAAGGAACTGGCCGTCGGCGCTCAGCCGGCGGTGGCGGTGGCGGCGTGACGCACCGACCCCCGGCGACGTCGTGGCGCTGAAGGCCACGATCTTCAAGGTCGACCTGCAACTGGCCGACCTCGACCGGCATCACTACGCCGACTATCCGCTCACGCTCGCGCGCCATCCGTCCGAGACCGACGAGCGGTTGATGATGCGGGTGCTCGCGTTCGCCCTGCACGCGCACGAGCGCCTCGCGTTCGGCAAGGGGCTGTCGGACGACGACGAGCCCGATCTGTGGCGCCACGACCTGACCGGCGCGATCGAACAGTGGATCGAGGTGGGTCTGCCCGATGCGCGCCGGCTGCGCCGCGCGGCGGGCCGCGCCGCCGAGGTCGTCGTGCTGCCGTACGGCGGCCGTGCCGCCGAGCTGTGGTGGAGCGCCAACGCGGCGGAGCTGCGCAAGCTGTCGAAGCTCTCGGTCGTCGCCGTCGACGCGGACGCGAGTCAGGCGCTGGCCGGGCTCGCCACGCGCACGTTGCGCCTGCAGGCGACGGTGCAGGATGGCGTCGTCGGTTTCACCGACGGCACGCAGGTCGTCGAAGTGCAGCCGCATCGCTGGCGGTAGGAGCGGGGCATTCCTCGCGCGCGTCGCGACGGGACGGGCTGGCGCGTGCGGGCCGCCATCACCCCATCACCGCGCGATGGATCACGCGGAAGTCGGCGCCGGGTGCGGGCTCCTCGAACACCACGAGCGCGTCGAGCACGGCCGGGGTCGCGACCGCTGTCTGGAAGAACGCCTGCAGCGCCGGCGCGATTGCCGCGCGCTCACCGGCCGACAGCGCGCGCGTCAAGGTCATGTGGAACGTGAAGCGCTCCTCGGTCAGCGGATAGCCCCAGCGTTCCAGCAGCGCCTGCCCGCGCGCGTCCAGGCGGACGGCGCCCCGCCGCGCGCGCTCGGCCTCGTCGAGCGGTGCGCGCCACGGATCGAACGCCTCGACCACCTGCTGCGCGAACGCGCCGACCACGGCGCGGGCGGCCGGCGGCAGCACCAGCGCATGGAAGCCGTGCAGGTCGGCCATCTCCAGCGGCCCGAGGACGATCGGCAAGGCGTCGGCCGCGAACCGGTCGACCGCCGCGATCAACGATGCACGTGACCGCCCTTCTGCCAGCGCGAACGGGGCCTTCAGCGTCGCGTGCCAGCCGTAGCGTCGCGGCGCCTCGGTGATCTGCGCCACGCGCGGCGGGGTCAGGCCCGGCACCACCGGCGGTGCGAAGCGCGCCCCGTCGACCGCGTCGCGCCCGAGCCAGCGCGAACCCGACTGCCAAAGTGCGGACGATGCGTCGGGGGCGAGGCGGCGGTCATGCCGGCGATTGTGCCGAGCACCGTGCGGCGTGCGCCCTAGACTTGGCCATCGCGCGCCGGCGCTCTCGCCCGCGTCCCGCCCCCGAGCCCTGCCTTCCCCCGTGCCTCGCCACGTCGTCACCAACGCCCGCGTCGTCACGCCCGACGAGATGTTCCTCGGCACCGTGGAGTTCCACGCAGGGCGCATCGTGCGGGTCGACCTCGGCGCCTCGCGCGTGCCCGGCGCCGAAGACTTCGAGGGCGACTTCCTCCTTCCCGGGCTGATCGAGCTTCACACCGACCACCTCGAACAGCACCTCGAACCGCGTGCCGGCGTGCAGTGGCCGGCGCACAGCGCCGTGCTCGCGCACGACGCCCATCTCGCCGCCGCGGGGATCACCACGGTGCTCGACGCCCTGTCGATCGGCGACCTCGACGCGACCGGGGTGCGCGCGCGGCGGCTGAGCGATGCCGTGGCGGCACTCGACACCTTGCGCGATGCCGGCGCGCTGCGCATCGACCACGCCCTGCACCTGCGCTGCGAGCTGCCGGTCGACGCGGTGCCGGCGATGTTCGACGCCCTGGCCGACCGTGGCGACGTGCGGCTGGTGTCACTGATGGATCACACGCCGGGCACGCGGCAGTGGGCCGACCCCGAGCGCTGGCGAGCCGCCTGTCGCGCCAGCGGCTGGAACGATGCACGCATCGACGCCGAGTTCGCACGGCTCGTCGCGCTGCGGGAAGCCAACCTCGACGTCCACCGCCGCCACGTGACGGACGCGTGCCACGCGCGCGGCCTGACGCTGGCGAGCCATGACGACGGCACGCTCGCCCAGGTCGACCAGAGCGCGGCGCTCGGCGTGCGCGTCGCCGAGTTCCCGACCACGCGCGATGCGGCACGGGCCGCACGCGACCACGCCCAGGTCGTGCTGATGGGCGCACCGAACGTCGTGCGCGGCGGCTCGCACTCGGGCAACGTCGCCGCACTCGACCTCGCCCGCGCCGGCCTACTCGACGCGCTGTCGTCCGACTACGTGCCGCACGCGCTGCTGCACGCCGCGTTCCGCCTGCGCGACGACGCCGGCTGGCCGCTCGCGCGGGCGGTCGCGGCGGCCTCGGACATCCCGGCCCGCGCGGTCGGCTTCGACGACCGCGGCGCGATCCGGGTCGGGACCCGCGCGGACTATCTGCGGGTGACCGAAGTCGAGGGCCTGCCGGTCGTTCGCGGCACCTGGCGGCAGGGCGTCCGGGTCGCATGAACGCGCCGCGCTCGCCGGGCGTCGCGGCCGCCGACGCGCACGCCGCCACGGCGCTGTCGCCGCACCGCTTCAGTGTGGCGCCGATGATGGATCTGACCGATCGGCACGCGCGCTTCTTCCTGCGCCTGCTGTCGCGCCACGCGCGGCTCTACACCGAGATGATCACCACCGGTGCGCTGCTGCACGGCGATGCGCCGCGCTTCCTGCGCTTCGACCCCGCGGAGCATCCGGTCGCGATCCAGCTGGGCGGCAGCGATCCGGCGGCGCTGGCCGCCTGCGCGCGCATGGCCGAGGACGCCGGCTACGACGAAGTGAACCTGAACGTCGGTTGCCCGAGCGACCGCGTGCAGTCGGGACGCTTCGGCGCGTGCCTGATGGCCGAGCCGCAGCGGGTGGCCGAGTGCGTGGCCGCGATGCGCGCGACGGTGGCGATCCCGGTGACGGTGAAGACACGCATCGGCATCGATCGCGACGACGATCCGACGCGGCTCTTCACGCTGGTCGACACGGTGCACGCGGCCGGGTGCGACACGTTCATCGTGCATGCACGCAACGCGTGGCTCGACGGCCTGAGCCCGAAGGAGAACCGCGAGATCCCGCCGCTGCGCCACGGCGTCGTGCACGCGCTGAAGCGGCGGCGGCCGCAGCTCACGATCGCGATCAACGGTGGCCTCACCACGATCGCGCAGTGCCGCGAACATCTGCGACACGTCGACGGCGTCATGCTCGGCCGCGAGGCGTACTACTCGCCCTGGCTGCTGGCGACGGTCGACCCCGAACTGTTCGGCGAGCCGGCGCCGGTCGCGACCCCGGCCGAGGCGGTCGAGCGCCTGCTGCCGTACCTCGAGCGCGAGATCGCCGCCGGCACGCCGGCGTCGGCCGTCACACGGCATCTGCTGGGCCTGTTCCAGGCGGTCCCCGGTGCGCGCGCGTGGCGGCGCACGCTGTCCGAGGAGATCCATCGCCCGGGCGCGGGGGGCACGACGCTCAGGAAGGCGCTGGCGCAGGTCGTCGGTACCCCGCCCGACAGCGCCTCGCCCCACGCCGTCGGTGCGTCCGCGAGTTCTCGGAACCTGTGAAGCAATTCGCCGCGCCCGAGCGAGCGCGACGGGCGGTGTCGATCAAGGCGCGAAGCGCAGCCGTGGC
>JALORJ010000386.1 GCA_025459035.1 Burkholderiales bacterium | reverse complement strand
CGCGCCGCCCGGACCACCCGGCGGCGCGTCGCGTGGTGTGACTGCGCTGCGCGGCGACCGTTCGCGTCGCCGTCGCGCGCTCACTCGATCGCGCTCTCGGGCTCCTCCACGGCGCGTCCGCGCTGGCCGAACGCGACATACAGCCCGCTCGCGACGATCACGCCCATGCCGATCAGCGAGTGCGCGTCGGGGAAGTCGCCGAACACGATCCAGCCGGCGGCCCCGATCCACAGCAGCTGCGTGTAACCGAACGGCGACAGCGACGACGCCTGCTCGATCTCGAGCGCCTTGATGAGCAGGAAGTGCCCGGTCATGCCGGCGGCGCCCAGCAGCACGAACTGCGGCAGGTGCGCAGGGTCGGGCGACACCCACGAATGCGGCACGAGGCAGGTCATCATCACCGCGCCCACCGCCGCCGTGTAGAACAGCGACGTGACCGGATCGTCGCCGCCGCTGCTCACCTTGCGCGTGAGGATCTGGTAGAGGCTGTAGCAGAGCGCCGAGCCGAGCGCGAGCAGCACCGCCGGATTCAGCATCGACGAGCCAGGCCGCACGATGAACAGCGTGCCGGCGAAGCCGACGAGGATCGCGATCCACACGCGCAGGCTCACGCGCTCGTGCAGCAGCCACACCGCGAAGATCGACACGAGCAGCGGCGACACGAACGTGATCGCCTTGACCTCGGCGAGCGGCAGGAACGACACCGCGCCGAAGTTGCATGCGGTCGACCCGAGCATCAGCGTCGCGCGCGAGATCTGCCCCGCCGGCTGCACCGTGC
The DNA here is from genome assembly GCA_025459035.1 of Burkholderiales bacterium. Taxonomy (GTDB): domain Bacteria; phylum Pseudomonadota; class Gammaproteobacteria; order Burkholderiales. The sequence goes on along the minus strand of JALORJ010000386.1, from coordinate 1,759 downwards.
GAAACAGTCGCAGGCCGCGCTTCGGTGCGAACAGCACGAGCATGAGCCCGACGTGCACGACGTAGCGCACCCACACGACCATCGGCACCGGGTAGTGGTGCGACAGCCACTTCGCGGTCGTCTCGAGCACCGCGAAGCAGGCGGACATGCCCAGCACGAGGAGCACGGCGCGCGGATCGACGCGACGCCGGGTGGCAGCAACGGCAACAGCCATGACACGGCACCGCAGCGGAGGAAGGGACGACAGGGGGACCGGGAGCGCAACGCGGTTGCAGTGCAGCGTTGCGCCGCGCGCGACGCGCACGGTACAACCAGCGCGCGGTGCATGTGCGAATTGTTCCGCACCTCGCACCGCCGGCGCCACGCGCGCCGCCCGACACCACAAGAACACCACAGGAGGAGTGCCCATGGCACGGGTCCAGGAACACCAGTTCGTCGATCTCTCGAAGCCGGCCCCGCAGGCCGCCGAACCCAAGGCGATGTCGCGCCGCGCGTTTCTGCGCACCGCCACCGCCACCGCCGCGCTCTCGGGCATGGCAGGCGACGCGTTCGCACGCAACTTCATCGACAAGTACGACGCCGACGGTCCGATCGCGCGCTACCCCAACCCGGACGTCGTCGTCCTCGACAAGCGCTTCAAGTACAAGCTCGGCAACACCCCGATCATCCGGCACTACCGCGGCACGATGTGGGCGGAGGGCCCTGCCTGGAACGGCGTGGGCCGCTACCTGCTGTGGAGCGACATCCCGAACAACGAGCAGTTGCGCTGGCTCGAGGAGGACGGGCACGTGTCGCGGCAGTTCCGCTACCCGGCCAACAACTCGAACGGCAACACCTTCGACTACTCGGGGCGCCAGATCGCGTTCGAGCACGGCACCCGACGCGTCGTGCGCTACGAGTACGACGGCAGCGTCACGGTCCTGGCCGACAAGACCCCCGACGGCAAGGGCTTCAACGCCCCGAACGACGGCATGGTCCACCCCGACGGCTGGCTGCTGTTCACCGACCCGGGCTACGGCGGCCTGATGAACTACGAAGGCAACCGTCTGAACACCGGCAGCCCGCAGCCGATCCAGAAGGAAGCCGTGTATCGCTGCGACGCGCCGGGCAAGGTCGAGAAGGTCGCCGACGAACCGTTCAAGCCGAACGGCCTGTGCTTCTCGCCGGACTTCAAGCGGGTCTACGTCGCCGACACCGGCGTGTCGCACTACGCCGAGGCCAAGAGCGTGATCTGGGTCTACGACGTCGACGGCCGCAAGCTGCGCAACGGTCGCGTGTTCGCGGAGATGACGCTCGACGGCCGGACCGGGTTCGCCGACGGCATCCGCTGCGACGAGGACGGCAACGTCTGGGCCGGCATGGGCTGGGTCGGCGACGGCTACGACGGCGTCCACTGCTTCTCGCCCGACGGCACACGCATCGGGATGATCCGCATGCCGGAGATCATCGCCAACGTGTGCTTCGGCGGCAGCAAGCGCAACCGCCTGTTCATGTGCGGCAGCACGTCGCTCTACTCGGTGTTCGTGGAGACGCGCGGCGGCACGCTCACCTGACCGCACCGCCGCGCCGACGGGCCTGCCGCCTGCGCGGCGGGCCCGTGTCACGATCCGGCCTCCCGCAACCTCGAGGAACCGACGCGATGAAGCACATCGACTGGGACGCGATCCCGTACGAGCAGATCAATCCGCACTTTCGCCGCAAGCTCGCCTGGGACGGCGACATCATGGTCGCGCGCACCGACGTCGAGGGCGGCTATGTC
>JALORJ010000385.1 GCA_025459035.1 Burkholderiales bacterium | reverse complement strand
TCGCGAGCGTCGCCTGCTGTGCCTTCAGCGCCTCGAGGGTCAGCAGCGATCGACCGCCGAGCGCGACGAAGGCGGCGATGGCCGCAAGCATCGCGACGAACAGCAGCAGGCGCGCCTTCATGGCGGCGGCGTGACAGGCGTCGGCTCGGGCGGTGGCGCGGTCAGTCGGCGAGCGCGCCGCCGCAGCTCGACCCCTGACCGGCGGTGCAGCCCCAGCAATGGTCGGCCACCGCGATCGGATGGCCGTCGAGGTCGCGCGCGAGCAGGTCGGCGAGCTTCACCTTCGGCCGGCCGTCGACGGCGATCGGGATGCCCAGCATCTGGTTGAAGTCGCAGTCGTGCACGAAGCCCTGCCAGTCGACCGACAGCAGGCTGCGGCACATCACGTGCTCGAGGTTCTCGGCGCGGTAGCTCGACTTCAGCAGCGCCATGTACGGCACGAACTCGCCCCGGCTCACCAGCGTCGAGCCGAAGCGCTGGATCGGCATGTTGGCGAGCGTGAACAGCCGGTCGAAGACGATGCCGAAGCGCGTGCCCAGTTCGCGCCGGTAGTCGGCCTCCAGCGCCTCCTGCGGCGGCGGCAGCTTCGGGCCCTGCGGGTTGTAGACGAGGTTCAGCACCAGACCCGATCCCGGATGCCCGTAGCCCAGCGCATTGAGCCGCTTCAGACCGTCGATGCTGCGGTCGTACACGCCGGCGCCGCGCTGGCGGTCGACCAGCTCCTCGGTGTAGCACGGCAGCGACGCGGTGATCTCGACCTGATGCTCGGCGAGGAAGGCGGCGAGCGTGTCCTGCCCCGGCTCGGACAGGATCGTGAGATTGCAGCGGTCCATCACCCGCAGCCCGAGCCCGCGCGCGGTCGCGACCAGCGTGCGGAACTGCGGATGCAGCTCGGGCGCACCACCGGTGATGTCGAGCAGCGCCGGGCGCCAGTGTTCGAGCCAGGCGACCACCGTGCGCAGCGTCTCCGGCGTCATCGCCTCGGTACGCGTCGGGCTCGCGTTCACGTGGCAGTGCAGGCAGGCCTGATTGCAGCGGTAGCCGAGGTTGACCTGCAGCGTGTCGGTGCGACGGCGAGCGATCGGCGGGAAGTCGGTGTCGGCGAGCAGCGGCAGCGTGGCGTGCATGGGCGAGGTCCGGAGCGGGTGACGGAAGTGCGACGGGTGCAGCGTACGCGGCCCGCCGGCGCTTCGGCAGCGGGCGAACGACGCGCGTGGTGCACTACGGCGGGACGTGCGTTCCGGATTCACGCGGATCGGCGCATGCTGGATGCAACCCATCCGAACGGCGTCGTGCGATGAACAGCCTGACCCCGACCGAGCTCGAGCGACTCGTCATCTTCTCGGCGGCCGAGCTCGCGCGGCGCTACCGGTCGCTGGGCATCCGGCTGTCGCAGCCCGAAGCGGTGGCACTGATCACCGACGAGGTGCTGACGGCGGCCCGGCGCGGCCTGTCGCACGCCGAGTGCGCCGACCTCGGCGGCACGCTGCTGACGACCGACGACGTCGAGCCGGGCGTCGCCTCGATGATCCCGACCATCGTCATCGAGCCGTTGTTCGCCGAGGGCACCAAGCTCGTCGTCGTGTTCGATCCGGTCAAGCCGGGCGCGCTGCCGGTCGACGACCCGATCGTGCCCGGCGAGATCCTGCCCGGCGGCGACGACATCGAGATCAACGCGGGGCGCGCGCGCGTGACGTTGTCGGTGGTCAACACCGGCGACCGCGCGATCCAGGTGCGCAGCCACGCGCACTTCTTCGAGGTCAATCGTGCGCTCGACTTCGACCGCGCCCGGGCCTTCGGCATGCGCCTCGACCGGCCGTCGGGCACCGGCATGCGCTTCGACCCGGGGGTGCGCGTCGAGGTCGATCTGGTCGCGTTCGCGGGTGCGCGCGACCTCCACGGCTTCGGCGGCCTGACCAACGGCCGCGCCGACGACCCGCAGGTGCAGGCCGCGGCCCTCGCCGCGGCGCGCGCCCGCGGCTACCGCGGTCTCTGACCCGCCCCACTCGCCCAGGATCCTGCCGATGGCCACGCTCTCGCGCGCCGCGTACCAGACGTTGTACGGCCCCACGACCGGCGACGTGTTCCGCCTCGCGGACACGTCGCTGTTCGCGCAGATCGAGCACGACTACACGCAACCGGGCGACGAGCTGACGACCGGCGCCGGCAAGGCGATGCGTGACGGCGAAGGCTTCGAACCGACCGGGACCTACGCGTCCGGCGCCCTCGACATGGTGGTGCAGAACGCGACGATCATCGACGCGGTCGTCGGCATCGTGAAGGCCGACATCGGCATTCGCGACGGGCGCATCGTCGGCATCGGCAAGGCGGGCAACCCGAAGGTGATGGCCGGGGTCGATCCGAAGCTGCGCTGCGGACCGAACACCACGGTCGTGCATGCCGACAACCTGATCGTGACGGCCGGCGCGATCGAGGCCCACGCGCACTTCCTGTCGCCGCAGCAGTGCTGGCACGCGCTGGCCGGCGGCACGACGACGATGATCGGCATGTCGCCGGGCCCGCACTTCGACGTGAGCTGCTCGGG
>JALORJ010000384.1 GCA_025459035.1 Burkholderiales bacterium | reverse complement strand
GCCCGACGAAGCCGCCGACGTTACCGATGCGGCCGGTCGCGACGCAATGACCCTGCATGAAGCCGGGATGAAGACGTCCCATCGCCCGAACGCACGCGGCGCGGACATCGCTCACGGCGCGAACGGCGTGTCGGCCTCTCCCGGAAACCCGGCGTGGATCTCGTCGTCGCGCGCCGGAGCGTCGACGCAGGCCTGCGTGCGCTCCCAGAACTTGACCCCGCTGGTGCCGTACTTGAGCGGGAGCCGCCCCATGCGTCGATGGAAGTCGCCCAGCGCGGCTTCGCCGTCGGCATCGATCAGGCCGCGGCGGCGGGCCTCGCGCAGCGCGTGGCAGTTGGCATCGATCTCGTCGAGGGTGGCGAGCTGGATGTGCGCGCACTCGTGCAGGAAGACGAAGTCGCGCGCCAGCGGCAGCTTGGCGCGGATGCTGTCGAGCATGTACGTGTCGAAGACGATCTTCGGCCGACCATCCTCGGCGCGGCGCACGACGGCGGCGCTGCCGCCGAGTTCCGGATGGCGCTCGCCCACGCGGCCGTTGCCGACGAACTCTTCGGGCACCTCGTAGCGCGCGCCCGCGAGGTCGACGACGCAGCGGATCTGCGTGCCGTCGCCGAGCGTGAACGCGCCGGCGCCGGTCGCCACGGCCCACAGCGCGGCCACCGCGACCGCGCCGCGCCCCCGACCGCTCACAGCGCCCGTGCCGTCATCGCCCGCACCAGGTGGTCAGCCTGGCGCATCGCGAGCGCGACGATCGTGAGCGTCGGGTTGCAGGCGCCGCCCGTCGCGAACAGGCTGCCGTCGGCGATGTAGAGGTTAGGCACCTCGTGCGTGCGCCCGAAGGCGTCGACCACGCCGTCCTCGGGCTTCGCGCTCATGCGGTTCGACCCGAGGTTGTGGCTGGCGGGATAGGCCGGCGCCTCGACCGAGCGGCGGGCGCCGACCGCCGCGTGGATCGCCGTCATGCTGCGATAGCCGTGGTTGCGCATCGCGAGATCGTTCGGATGGTCGTCGTAGTGGATGTTGGCGACGGGGACACCGAGCGCGTCGACTTCGTTCGCCGAGAGGGTCACGCGGTTGCCCGGCTGGGGCATGTCCTCGCCGGTCATGAACAGGCCGGCCATGTGCCGGTACTGCTCGACGAAGCCGGCGAAGTCGCGCCCCCACCAGCCGGGGTCCGCGAACGCGGCGGTGGTGGGCAGCCCCATCGAGTTGAGTTCGAGGTAGTAGCCCCCGGCGAACCCGCGCGACGGGTCGTGCGGCAGGTAGTCCTCGACGAGGCCGCCCATCAGCTCGCCGCGGTGCATGTTCACGGGCTGGTCGAACACCGACCACACGGTCTGGATCAGGTGGCGCAGGTAGTGGCGCCCGACGTGGCCCCAGCCGTTGGCGAGGCCCTGCGGAAAGCGGCCGCTGCTCGAGTGCAGCAGCAGCCGCGGGGTCTCGACGCAGTTGCCGGCCAGCACGACGACGCGGGCGGCCTGTCGCTGCCGCACCCCGTCGCGATCGACGTAGACGACGCCGCTCGCGCGCCCGGCCGCGTCGTGCTCGACGAACACCGCGCACGACTGCGCACGCAGATCGAGTCGTCCGGTCGCGAGCGCGCGCGGAATCTCGACGTTGCGCGTGGACCAGCGCGCGCCGTTGCGATCCCCCGTGATCGTGAAGCCGTCCTGGATCGACGCCGGTCGACCGTCGTACGGCACCGCGTTGATCGCGTGACGCCCGGTCGACACCTTCTGCAGCCCGACCCGCTTCGCGCCCCAGTACATGACCTTGAAGTTGTTGTTCGGCGGCAGCGGCGGGCGCCCTCCGGTGCCGGTGACGCCGAGCTTCGTCTCGGCCGCGTCGTACCAGGGCTCGAGGTCCGCCAGCGTGATCGGCCAGTCGATCAGGCTGGTCCCCGGGACGTCGCCGTAGACGCTGCGCGCGCGCATCTCGCCGGCGGTGAACCGGTAGCAGCAGCCCGACCAGTGCACCGTGGTGCCGCCGACCACCTTGCAGTGCCACACCGGCGCGTCCGGATGGTCGCGCGCCACGCGCCACGTGCCCGATGCGGTGCGCCGGTCGAGCCACGACAGCTGGAAGTAGCCAGCCCATTCGTCGTCGACGAAGTCGTCCGGCCCGAGCCACGGTCCGGCTTCGAGCAGTACGACGCGCACGCCCTGCCGGGTCAGCTCGTGCGCGAGCGTGCCGCCACCGGCACCGGACCCCACGATCACGACGACGCCGTCGTCGTCGTGCGCGAACTGCGCCGCGGTCGGCGCGGCCGTCGGCGCGCTCATCGCGGGCCTCCCCAGGCCTCGGGGGGTACCGGCGGCAGCCAGTCGAGGTCGTCGAACCCGCGGTGCAGATAGCCGCCCAGATGCACGGCCGCGCCCTCGTAGCCGAACGCTTCCCACACCTCGCGATCGTCGTAGACGAAGCGCACCGCGTGGCGCTGCACGAACACGAACGGCGCGGTGCCGTCGAGCGCCTTCAGCGCCGCCGCGCGATAGCCCTCGGAGCGCTCGGCGAACGGCACCGGGAAGCCGGCGTCGACCGCGGCGAGCA
>JALORJ010000383.1 GCA_025459035.1 Burkholderiales bacterium | reverse complement strand
CCATGAGTGCCACCGCTGCCCCGGCCGCGCCGCCGTTTCACACCCGCAACGACCTCGCCGCCGACACGCGGTCGGCGATGATCGTGCTGCTCAACGAACGCCTCGCCGACGCGATCGACCTCGCGCTGCAGGCCAAGCAGGCCCATTGGAACGTCAAGGGGCCGCACTTCAAGTCGCTGCACGAGCTCTTCGACGCGGTCAACGCGAGTGCGCTGGAATGGGCCGACACCCTCGCCGAGCGTGCCGTGCAACTCGGCGGCGTCGCCGAAGGGTTGAGCGGCGTGGTTCGCGATCGCTCTCGGCTGCCGGCGTTTCCCACCATCGCGCCGAACGCGCGCGCGTGGACCGATGCCGTGGCCGCGGCGGTCGAGTTCACCGCCAATGCCATTCGCGCCGACATCGAGGACGCCACGGCCGCCGGCGACGCCGTGACGGCGGACATCCTCACGTCGATCGCCGGTGAGGCAGACAAGCAGCTCTGGTTCGTCGAGGCGCATCTCGAAGGGCTGTGATGCGCGCCCGCCGCCGACGGCTCATCGCGGCGGCGGCACGGCTCGTCACCTCGCGGTGACGCAGGGCCGTCGGCAGGGTAGGGAGGGTGTGTGACGTCACCACGGTCGTCCACGCCCTCCCGTTCCCGTCGACCGATGCTTCGAGCCGTTGCCTGTGTCCTGGTCGCCGCCGCCCTCGGCGGATGCGCCGACAGCGCCGCCACGTCCGAACCCGAGCCGTTCACGACGCTGCGCGTGCTGACCCCGGCCTGCGCGTCACCGGCGCCGCTGCTGGGCCAGCCGCATCCGCGCGCGCCTTCGGTGATCGTGATCTTCCGCGCCGGTGTCGCGCCGCTCTCGGAAACCGCCCGGCTGGCGGCGAAGTACGGATTCACGCCGACGCACACGTATGTGAGTGCGCTCTCCGGGTTCGCGGCGCAGGTGACGTCGGAGACGCTCGCGCGGTTGCGCTGCGAGTCGTCGGTCGAGCTGATCGAGCACGATCAGGTGGTGACGATCGCGCGATGATGGGCTCCGCAGGAGACGGCGTGGGTGAGATTCGAACTCACGAGACCCTTGCGGGCCCGCCGGTTTTCAAGACCGGTGCATTCAACCACTCTGCCACCACGCCAAGGCAGCGCTGCCGCCGGCCGGCAAGTTAGCGCAGCAGCGCGCGGCGGCCCATCCGCCCGCTCACGCCGCCACGGTCGGCCGCCGTGGCGTCACGCTGCCGCCTGGAAGGCCGGTTGCAAGGCGTTCGGCAGCGCCAGCCGGAACACCGACCCCTCGCCCACGCGGCTCTCCACCGTCAGCGTGCCGCCGAGCAGCTCCGCGAACGAGCGACTGATCGCCAGCCCCAGTCCGGTGCCGCCGTGCTGCCGCTGCATGGTGCCGTCGACCTGCTCGAAGGCCTCGAAGATCGCGTCGAGCCGGTCGGCGCGGATCCCGGGTCCCGTGTCGCGCACCTCGAGCACCACCCGCTCCGTCTCGGGGTCGTCGTGCACGGTCACGGAGACCTCCCCCGAGGTCGTGAAGCGCAGCGCATTGGCCGTGATGTTGAGCAGCACCTGACGCACCTTGGCTTCGTCGGACACCAGCCACACCGGTCCCGGGCCCGTGCCCGCGTGCAGCAGCACCCCCGCATGCGCGAGCGGCTGCAGCGACGCGACGACGTCGCGCACCAGGGCGCCGGCGTCGAACTCCGACGCCGTCATCGACATGTGCTGCGCCTCGACCTTCGCCAGGTCGAGCACGTCGTTGATGAGCGCCAGAAGGTGCTTCGCGTTCACCACCACGCGGTCGAGCCAGCGCAGGTCGACGGGGCGCAGGTTGCCCGCGCTGTTCTTGGCCATCTGCTGGCTGAAGCCGATGACGCTGTTGAGCGGCGTGCGCAGCTCATGGCTCATGCGCGCGAGGAAGTCCGACTTGGCGCGCGTCGCGGATTCCGCGGCGTCGCGCGCGTCACGCAGCGCGGCCTCCGCGGCCTTGTGCGCGCCGATGTCGGTGAGCGTGCCGACCATCCGACGCGGCGTGCCGTCACTCGCGCGCTCCATGACCATGCCGCGCGCGAGCACCCAGCACCACGCGCCATCGCGCGCGCGCAGCCGGAAGTCCGCCTGGAAGGTCGGCGTCACGCCTCCGACGTGTGCGTCCAGTGCGGCCTGCACCCGCTCGGCGTCCTCCCCATGCACGCGTGCGGCGATCGCGGCAAACCCGTCACCGACCTCGCCGTCGATCTCGCCGTCGGCGTGGCCAAGCATGGCCGTGACGCGCGGCGAGAACTGTACGCGATGGGTGGTCATGTCCCAATCCCACACCCCGTCGCCGGCGCCCTCGAGCGCGAAGCGCCAACGTCGCTCGTCCTGCTCGCGCTGCATCCGGGCGTCGCGTTCGCGCGTGACGTCCCGGATGATGCCGCGCAAACCGACGATGGTGCCGTCGGGCGCATGCATGGCCGATCCGCGCGCGATGACCCAGCGCGATGTGCCATCGGGACGCAGGATCTGCACATCATCCAGCACGAAGGGTTCGCCCGTCTCGAGCGCACGGGCGGCGGCAGCGGCAA
>JALORJ010000382.1 GCA_025459035.1 Burkholderiales bacterium | reverse complement strand
GCAGTTGCGGTGCGGTGAAGCCGCGCGTGAGCAGGCTCGCGGCGCCGCCGCCGCCGATCGACACGCCGGACAGCGGATCGGGGGCCGCGACGCCGGCCCGGATCGCGTCGAGCGAACGGCCCAGCCAGCCCGAGTTGGTGGTGCGCAGCGGGTCCGCGGTCCAGAAGATCTCCATCGCCTGGAAGTGCGAGTAGTCGAACTGCGGATAGCCCACGCCGTGGACGATCGCGACGCGGCGTGCGTCCCACAGTGCCTTGATCCGCGACAGCGACGGGTGCAGCCCGCTGGTGGCGTCGAGCCGCAGCACGGACGCGCGCGGGATGGCCAGCGCGCCGCGGATCTGCGCGTAGCGCGGACTCGCGTACGGGATGACCGTGTTCAGTGTGTCGTTGCCGCCGGTCAGGTGGATCGAGACCAGCACGCGACCGGCGGCGGCCGCGCGTGCATCGCGCACGACCTGCACGCCCGGCACGGCATGCAGTGCGGCGGTGGCGGCGCCGGCGCCCAGCAGGCGGCGGCGGGAAGCATCGAACGGATTCACGGCAGAGGTCTCCTCGGATCGGCGGCGTTCGGGGACGGCGTCACATCACCTGGTATTCGGGGCTCACGGCGACGAGGTAGGCCACGTCGCGGGTGGCCCGGCGCAGCCGGTCGCGCGCGATGCCTGTCGTGCCGAGGTAACCCGCGATCGCGGCGCGCGAACTCGGCGCGAGGCTCGGCACCCCCAGCCGTGCGGCGACCGTCGTGATCAGCGCATCGGGCGACGCGGGCGACGGCAGCCCGGCCGACAGCGCATCGATGCCGCTGTCGGGCGCCCAGTCGTTGACGACCTTCGACGCCCATTGCGCGCGTTCGAGCAGCATGCTCGCGCCGGCCAGCCGCAGGCCGGTGCGGTAGCCGGCCGGATTGGGCGGGTTGAACGGCGCCTGACCCATGTTCTGGAAGTTCCACAGCGCCTCGCGCGTGCGGTCGATGTCCAGCACCACGGCGAGCCGCTGCGCGAGCCCGAGCCCGAAGTCGAGCGTGCTCTTGACGATCGTCGCGCGCACCCGCGGGTCCCAGAACGACGCCAGCCCGAACAGCGTGCGCATCACGACCTTCAGATCGCCGCCGGAGCTGTTCCATGCGCGGATGAGGCGGTCGAGTTCGATCAGGTTCAGGCGGTCGCTCACGAACGCGCGATACAGCTTCGCGCACGTGCGTCGCGCGGTCTCGGGGCGCGCCGCCAGGATGCCCATCACGGCGGCGCCGTCGAAGTTGCCGGAGCGCCCGAGCACGGTCTTGGTCCCGGCGTCGTGGCGATCGGGGTCGAACACGACCTCCTGTTCGGGCCACGTCACGTCCCAGCCCGTGAGCGCGCGCGCGGCCTCGCGCACGTCCTGCTCCGTGTACGGACCCACGCCGGTCGAGTACAGCTCCATCACCTCGCGCGCGAAGTTCTCGTTCGGATGGTCGCGGTGACTGCCGGCCCCGTTCAGGTAGCGCAGCATCCCGCCGTCCTTGTGAACCGCGACGAGGAAGTCGCCGAAACGCCCGGTCGCGAACCGCCGCCATGTCTGCATCTGGCGCATGAACAGCGGGTGGTCCGCCGCCGACTGCGGGGTCGTGAAATGACCGTGCCAGAACCACAGCAGCCGCGCCTCCAGCGGCCGCCGGGTCGTGTACAGCCGATACAGCAGTGTCGCGCGCACGACCTCCCAGTCGTCTTCCGGGTTCGCGAACCCGAGCGGGTTGTCGTTCGACCACACCGGGTCGTCGACGCGGCTGTACTCGATCAGCGACTCGATCGCCGCTTCGCGTCCCAGCGCCGTCAGGCGATCGACGGCGGAGAGGCTGCCGCCGAACCCCGCGCGGCGCAGCAGGTGCGCGGCATCGTCTCGTGTCCAGGCCATCCGTGGGCTCCTTCGCATCGTGCCCGCGGCGCGGATCGCGACGGGCTGGCCCGTTGCGCGCTAGAGACGCGTGCCCGATCGAAGAACCTCATACGGATCAGCGGGTTGTCTGCGCGCTGCGCCGAGGCCCACCTTTTTTCCTACAGCGATCCGACGTCCGTCGGCGACAGCGCGTCGGCTTGCCCCCAGCGCCCGACCCGTGCGGGCGGGATACCGACTTCCGGCGGGGTTGCCGCTGGCATAGCGCCCGAGCAATCTCACGAAACACGAGGTTGCCCGACCGTGCCGGCCCGCCCTTCTTCCGCCAGGAGACCATCGATGAACCTGACCATCGCCGCTTCCGTCGCCGCCGCGGTGACGCTCGTATCTGCCAGCCCCGCCTTCGCCCTGTCGGTGTCGCAGACCGACGTCGTGGTCGACTCGCTGGCCAACGTCTATGGCACCGCCGCCGGAGGCGGCGCCGGCGTGGCGCCGTACCAGTTCGCGCTGCCCGGCTGGACCGAGCGGGTTCTCACCATGGACTTTGTGCGGGGCGAGGTGAGTTGCGCGTTCGGTGTCGGTCCCGCCGGCCCGGACGGCGGGACCTGCGCCAACAACCAGACCGCGATCAACCCCGCCGGCAACACGAGCGGCATCGCCGCGCCGCGCACGATGTTTCTCGTCGG
>JALORJ010000381.1 GCA_025459035.1 Burkholderiales bacterium | reverse complement strand
CCTGGCAGTCGCACGACGACGCGTGGCTGCGGCAGCTGCCGCCGCAGGACCCGCCGTTCCTGCCGCCCGCCGCCGTCGAGACCGAGGCTGCACAGGTGCGCAAGGGCGTGCTGGGCCTGCTGCACCTGGGCAAGATGCCCACCGAGACCGAGGTCGCGCTCGCGACCGTCTACTTCCTCGCCGACCGCGCCGTCAGCGGCGAGACCTTCATGCCGTCGGGGGGCTTGAGCCTCGAGCGTTCGATCACCGAGCGCGAGCTGTTCGGCAGCCCCAAGCGCGAGCGCCTCGACGCGATGCGCGGGCGAACGGTGTGGCTGATCGGCGAACACCTGGTCGAGTATCTGGCCGAGGCGGTGCGCCAGCTGGTCGGCGAGTGCCACGTCGGGCGCATCGTGTTCCTCGCGCAGACCGATGCCGGCGTCGCGGCGGTGCGCTCGGCGCTGCGCTCGGTGCCCCCGGACCTGCTGCACGTGAGCGCCGTGGGCGACGATGTCGAGGCCGGCATGGACGCTGCGCTGCAGAAGCACGGCTTTCCCACCACCATCGTCAGCACGCCGTTCGCGCCGCTGCCGGCCCGCGTGTTCGGCGCGCCGGGCGACGCCGGACTCGCGCCGCACGACTTCCGCCAATTCGTGCACGACCATCTCACGCACCACTTCCGGATCGCGCGCAAGGCGAGCCTGATCGACGGCACGCAGCTCGTGCTGGTCGCGCCGGACGTGCCGTTCGGCACCGATGCGAGCGGCACCGGCTTCGCGCTGGCGAACTTCGTCAAGACCACGCTGCACGCCTTCACCGCGACCATCGCGGTCGAGAACGAGCGTCTGGTCCACGACGTGCCGGTGAACCAGATCAACCTCACGCGGCGCGCGCGCAGCGAGGAGCCGCGCAACGAAGCCGAGCACCTCGAGGAGGTCAAGCGGTTCGGCCGGGCCGTGCTGCTCGCCGGTGCGCCGCTGCCCGACGCCGAGGACTCGCGCTACCGGTCGCGGATCTATCGCGGGATGGCGATCACGGTGTGACCGCGCGGCGGGCGGGGTCGGTACCCGCGCGCGGCGCCGCTCACCCGACCCGCCCGATCGCCCCGCGCACGAACTCGACGAAGGCCCGCACGCGTCGCGGCACGTGATCGCGTGACGCGTAGAGCAGCCACACCGCGCTGTCGAAGTTGGTCGCGGTCGCTTCGAGCGCGGGAAACACGTCGACCAGTCGGCCGCTCGCGATGTCGGGTGCGACCAGCCAGTCGGACAGCAGCGCCGGCCCGAGGCCGTCCAGCGCGGCGCGGTGCAGCGCCAGCGCGTTCGACACGGTGAGCCAGCCACGCACCGCGACCGACTGCGTGCGGCCGTCGGACGCACGGAACGTCCACTGCGTGCGCCAGCCGGGCAGCGGAAAGCGCAGACAGTCGTGGCGGGCCAGGTCCTGCGGGGTGCGGGGTCGGCCGTGGCGGGCGAGCCAGGCAGGACTCGCGACCACGCGCGGACGCACCACCGCGAGCTGCGAGCCGACCAGCGACGAATCGACCGGCGGCCCCAGCCGCAGTGCGACGTCGATGTGCTGCGTCACGAGATCGACCACGGCATCGGTCAGCAGCAGATCCACGTCGAGCGCCGGATGCGCCGCACGCAGCGCCGGCAGCAGCGGCATCAGCACCGTGTGACCGTACGACACCGAGGCGGTCACGCGCACCACGCCGCGGATCTCGCCGGTGCTCGCGCCGACGTCGTCGGCCGCGCGGTCAAGCTCGTCGAGCGCCGGTCGCACCCGCTCGAGGTACTCGGCGCCTGCATCGGTGAGCGCCACCTTGCGCGTCGTGCGCTGCAGCAGGCGCGCGCCGAGCGCGGTCTCGAGCGCCGCGATCGCGCGCGTGACCGCCGACGGATCGACCTCCAGCGCGCGGGCGGCGCCGGCGAAGCTGCCCTGGCGAACGACCTCGACGAAGGTCTTCAGGTGCTGGGTATCCACCCCGCGATTCTTGCAGCAACTGCAACGCTGCATGGCGCCGTGGACGCTGGGTCCGCGGGCCGGACGCGCCGACGCTAGGACCTGTCGCGACCCCCGCCGCGCAGTGCGGCAGGCACCACCGCCCCGCGTCGCGACGCTGCACGGGGCCGCATCCGCATCGCACCCACCGCAGGAGTCCGCATGAACCGCATCGCATTTCTGGGCCTTGGCGCGATGGGCAGCCGCATGGCCGCCCGCCTCGTCGCCGCCGGCCACACCGTGACCGTCTGGAACCGCTCGCCCGCCGCCACCCATCCGCTGGGTGCCGCCGGCGCCGCGGTCGCGGCAACGCCGCGGGCCGCCGTGGCCGACACCGACATCGCGATCTCGATGGTGTTCGACGATGCGGCGTCGCAGGCCGTGTGGCTCGACGCCGACACCGGCGCGATTCACGCGCTGCGACCCGACGCGGTGGCGATCGAGGCCGGCACGCTGACGCCCGCGTGGGTCCATCGCCTCGGCTACGCGCTGGCCTCGGCCGGCCAGCCGCTCCCCATCACCGAGGCCGTGGCGACGCGTTTCGTCGCGGCCCGTGACGCCGGTTTCGCCGACGA
>JALORJ010000066.1 GCA_025459035.1 Burkholderiales bacterium | reverse complement strand
CTCCTCGACCACCTTCACGTGGTCGTCCATCGACCCGCCGATGTCGAGGAACAGCAGCACCTTGATCGCGTTGTGGCGCTCGGGCACGAGCTTGATGTCGAGCCAGCCCGCGTTGCGCGCGGTCGAGCGCACGGTGTCGTCGAGGTCCAGTTCCTCGGCGGCACCCTCGCGCGCGAACTTGCGCAGCCGCTTCAGCGCGACCTTGATGTTGCGCGTGCCGAGTTCGACGCTGTCGTCGAGGTTGCGGTACTCGCGCTGGTCCCACACCTTCACGGCGCGGCGGTTGCGCCCGCCCTCCTGGCCGATGCGCACGCCTTCGGGGTTGTAGCCGTACGCCCCGAACGGCGACGTGCCCGCGGTGCCGATCCACTTGCTGCCGCCCTGGTGCCGACCCTTCTGCTCTTCGAGGCGCTGGCGCAGCGTCTCCATCAGCTTGTCCCAGCCGCCGAGCGCCTCGATCGCGGCCTTGTCCTCGTCCGACAACAGCAGTTCGGCCTGCCTGCGCAGCCAGTCGGCGGGCAGCTGCGCGAGCAGCGAGTCGGGAATCGCGTCGAGGCCCTTGAAGTACGCGCCGAACAGCAGGTCGAAGCGGTCATAGAGCGCCTCGTCCTTGACGAGGCTCGCGCGGGCCAGGTGATAGAACTGCTCGACGCGCCAGTCCGCGAGCCCGGCCCGGACGCCGCCCAGCAGCGTCAGGTACTCGCGCACCGACACCGGCAGGCCGCCCTGCTTCAGGTGGAAGAAGAAGTCGATCAGCACGCGCGCAGCTGCCAGCTTCGACTACGGGGACTCAACGCGCCCGTCGCGACATGAACACCAGCCGCTCGAACAGGTGCACGTCCTGCTCGTTCTTCAGCAGCGCGCCGTGCAGCGGCGGGATCGCCTTGGCGTTGTCCTTCGCGTGCAGCGCCTCGGGCGGGATGTCCTCGGCCACGAGCAGCTTGAGCCAGTCGAGCAGTTCGGACGTCGACGGCTTCTTCTTGAGGCCAGGCACGTCGCGGATCTCGAAGAACGCGTTCAGCGCCTCGGCGAGCAGCGTCTTCTTCAGTCCCGGGTAGTGCACGTCGACGATGCGCTCCATCGTGTCGCGATCGGGAAAGCGGATGTAGTGGAAGAAGCAGCGACGCAGGAACGCGTCGGGCAGGTCCTTCTCGTTGTTCGACGTGATGATGATCGCGGGCCGGTGCTTCGCGACCACGGTGCTCTGCGTCTCGTGCACGTGGAACTCCATGCGGTCGAGTTCGCGCAGCAGGTCGTTCGGGAACTCGATGTCGGCCTTGTCGATCTCGTCGATCAGCAGCACCGCCGGCGTGCCGCTCTCGAAGGCGTCCCACATCGGCCCGCGCCGGATGTAGTTCGCGATGTCGTGCACGCGGCCGTCGCCCAGCTGCGAGTCGCGCAGCCGCGACACGGCGTCGTACTCGTACAGGCCGTGCTGCGCCTTCGACGTGCTCTTCACGTGCCACTGGAGCAGCGGGCGACCGAGCGCCTTCGCCACTTCCTGCGCGAGCATCGTCTTGCCCGTGCCCGGCTCGCCCTTGATCAGCAACGGGCGCTCGAGCGTGATCGAGGCGTTGACCGCCATCATCAGATCGTCGGTGGCGACGTAGGCCTCGGTACCGGTGAAGCGCATGCGGAAACCCCTCGTGGATGTTCGGGTCGAGGTTAACCGCGCACGGTTGCGCGTCGTCGCGCGGGGCGCGGCTCGCCGTCGACCGCATGCCAGTCGGGCCGCGCGAAGTGCGCCTTCAGATGCGCGACGAAGGCCTCGACCTTGCCCGGCACCCCGCGCGGCGACGGGAACACCGCATGGATGTCCTGCCCCGGCAGCGACCAGTCGGGCAGCAACGGCTGCACACGCCCGGTCGCGAGCGCGACGCCGGCCACGTACAGCGGCAGCGCCGCGACGCCGTGACCTTCGACCACCGCGGCGAGCAACGTCGACAGGTTGTTCGAGCGCAACGGGCCACGCACGCGCACCGCCGTCGGTCCGTGCCGCGGATGACGGAAGTGCAGCTGATCGTCCGCCTGCACCGTGCTGTAGAGCAGGACCGCGTGGCGCGCGAGGTCGGCCGGTTGGTCGGGTGCGCCGTGACGCTGCAC
Source organism: Burkholderiales bacterium (assembly GCA_025459035.1). GTDB lineage: Bacteria > Pseudomonadota > Gammaproteobacteria > Burkholderiales. The sequence continues at coordinate 10,271 of JALORJ010000066.1, read as the reverse complement.
CCACGTCGGCGACGCCACCAGGGCCCACGGGTTGTGGCCGAGCAGCCGCGCCCCGAGCGACGAGTCCTGCAGGCGTCCGAGCCGGACCGACACGTCGACGCCGAGCGCCACGAGGTCGACGTAGCTGTCGTCGCAGCGCAGGTCGATCTCGATCGCCGGATGCGCGCGCATGAACGACAGGATCAGCGGCGTGACCACGCGCCGCCCGAACGCGATCGACGTCGCGATGCGCACTCGGCCTGCGAGCTGCCGCTGGCGGTCGGCCGCGACGTGCTCGGTCTCCTCGACGAGATCGAGCACGGCCTTGACGCGTTCGTAGTACGCGCGCCCTGCGTCGGTGAGGCCGACACGCCGCGTGTTGCGGTTCAGCAGGCGCACGCCGATCCGCGCCTCGAGCGCCGCGACGTGTCGCGTGACGGTCGGCTGCGTCACCGCGAGGTCGCGCGCCGCGCGCGAGAAGCTGCCGGTCTCGACCACGCGCACGAACAGCCTGAAGCCGTCGATCCGGTCCATCGCCCACGTCCCCCGAGTCGTCCGATCGAATACGCCAAGCGTATAGCTGATATGGACATCGATGCACGTCGACGGCTGCTCCCGCTCCGACGATCCGCTCGTGTCCCGCGCTCGGCGGGACCAGACCGGAGGCGCGGACGATGGCGAAAATGACGGCGGCAGCGGCCGCAGTGGCGGTGCTCGAGAAGGAAGGCGTGACCCTCGCCTTCGGCGTGCCCGGCGCGGCGATCAACCCGTTCTACGCGGCGCTGCGTGCCCGCGGCAGCATCACGCACATCCTCGCGCGGCACGTCGAAGCCGCGTCGCACATGGCCGAGGGCTGCACGCGCGCGACGGCGGGGAACATCGGCGTGTGCATCGGCACGTCCGGCCCCGCGGGGACCGACATGATCACCGGGCTGTACTCGGCGCAGGCCGACTCGATCCCGATCCTGTGCATCACCGGCCAGGCGCCGCGCGCGAAGCTGCACAAGGAGGACTTCCAGGCCGTCGACATCGAGTCGATCGCGAAGCCGGTCACCAAGTGGGCGGTGACCGTGAAGGAGCCCGCGCAGGTGCCGCAGGTGTTCCAGCAGGCGTTCCACCTGATGCGCTCGGGCCGTCCGGGGCCGGTGCTGATCGACCTCCCGATCGACGTGCAACTGGCCGAGATCGAGTTCGACATCGACACGTACGAACCGCTGCCGGCCTTCAAGCCGGCCGCGACGCGGCGCCAGATCGAACGCGCGCTGACATTGCTGAATGCGGCGGAGCGTCCGCTGATCGTCGCCGGCGGCGGCATCGTCAACGCCGACGCGGCGGATCTGCTGGTGCGCTTCGCCGAACTGACCGGCGTGCCGGTGATCCCCACGTTGATGGGCTGGGGCACGATCCCGGACGCGCATCCGCTGATGGCGGGAATGGTCGGGCTGCAGACGAGCCACCGGTACGGCAACGCGACGCTGCTCGCGTCGGACTGCGTGCTCGGCATCGGCAACCGCTGGGCCAACCGTCACACCGGCTCGACCGAGGTCTACACGAAGGGCCGCAAGTTCGTGCATGTCGACATCGAACCGACGCAGATCGGCCGCGTGTTCGCACCCGACTACGGCATCGTGTCGGACGCCCGGGCCGCGCTCGAGCTGTTCGTGACCGTGGCCACGGAGTGGAAGGCCGAAGGCCGACTCGCGGACCGCTCCGGGTGGGCTGCGGAGTGCCTCGATCGCAAGCGCACGCTGCTGCGCCGCACGCACTTCACGCAGACGCCGATCAAGCCGCATCGCGTCTACGAGGAGATGAACGCCGCCTTCGGCGCCGACACGACGTACGTGACGACGATCGGCCTGTCGCAGATCGCGGCGGCGCAGTTCCTGCACGTGCAGAAGCCGCGCCACTGGATCAACGCGGGTCAGGCCGGCCCGCTGGGCTGGACCTTGCCGGCGGCGCTCGGCGTGGTGGCCGCCGATCCGACGCGCGAGGTGGTGGCGATCTCGGGCGACTACGACTTCCAGTTCCTGATCGAGGAGCTGGCCGTCGGCGCGCAGTTCCGCCTGCCGTACGTGCACATCGTGGTGAACAACAGCTACCTCGGCCTGATCCGCCAGGCGCAGCGCGGCTTCGACATGGACTACAGCGTGCAGCTGTCCTTCGACAACCAGAACGCGCCCGAGCTGAACGGCGCCGGCGTCGACCACGTCAAGGTCGCCGAAGGCCTCGGCTGCAAGGCGCTGCGCGTGACCGACCCGGAAGCGATCGCCGCCGGCATCGCGCAGGCGCGCCGGCTCGCGCACGAGCACCGCGTGCCGGTGGTGCTGGAGGTGATGCTCGAACGCGTCACGAACATCTCGATGGGGCCCGAGATCGACCGCATCACGGAGTTCGAGCCGGTGGCGGACTCGATCGCGGAATCGCTGGAGGCCGTCGCGTGATCGGCGGCGACGTGGCGTAGCCTCGCGGGCGCTCGCCGGCGGTCGACTCCCGCCGACCGGGACCATCGCTCTGCCCCGAGGAGGCCTCCCGGCCATGCCGAAGTTCGACGCGAACCTGTCGATGATGTTCAACGAGGTGCCGTTCCTCGAGCGCTTCGAGCGCGCCGCGCGGGCCGGCTTCCGCGGTGTCGAGTTCCTGTTCCCGTACGACCACGCGAAGGCGGAGATCAGGGCCGCGCTCGCTGCGAACGGGCTCGAGCTGGTGCTGCACAACATGCCGCCAGGCAACTGGGCCGGCGGCGAACGCGGGCTTGGATGCCTGCCCGGGCGCGAAGCCGAGTTCCGCGCCGGCGTCGCCACCGCACTCGACTACGCGACGTTCCTCGGACTGCCACGCATCCACTGCATGGCCGGCATCTGCCCGGCCGACCTGCCGCGCGATGTCGCGCTACGCACGCTGGTCGACAACTTCCGCTACGCCGCGCGCGAATGCCGCGCCGCCGGCCTGACGCTGCTCGTCGAACCGATCAACGACCGCGACATCCCCGGCTACTGCCTCAACACGTCGGCCGACGGCATCGCGGTGCTCGACGCGGTCGGCGAGGACAACGTGCGCCTTCAGTACGACGTCTATCACATGCAGATCATGGAAGGCGACCTCGCGCCGACCTTCGAGGCGCTGCTGCCGCGCATCGGTCACGTGCAGATCGCGGACACCCCCGGCCGGCACGAACCCGGCACGGGCGAGATCCACTATCCGTTCCTGTTCACGCACTTCGACCGCAGTGGCTACGCGGGCTGGGTGGGCTGCGAATACCGCCCGGCAGCGGTGACCGAGGACGGTCTCGGCTGGGCCACCCCCTGGTTGCGCGGGTAGCCGGCACCGCGGCGGTCCCCGCGGACGCACGGCGCCCGCAATGCGTCCGGTCGGGTTCGACCTCGCGCGGCTCGCGGCCGGCGTCGCGGTCGTCGCGACCGCGTCGATCCTGATCCGCGTCGCGCAGCAGCACGGCGCGGCGTCGCTCGCGATCGCGACCGGACGGCTGGGCCTGGCGGCACTGCTGCTCGCACCGTTCGTGTGGCTGCGCGCCGGCGCCGAACTGCGCGCGGCCCCGCGATCGGTGCTGGCGCTGGCCGCGGCCTCGGGCGTCGTGCTCGCGCTGCACTTCGCCGCATGGATCACGTCGCTCGAACACACGTCGGTCGCGGCCAGCGCGGTGCTGGTGACGACCAATCCGCTGTGGGTCGGGCTGCTCGCCTGGGGCGTGCTGCGTGAGCCGCCATCGCGCCGCGCGTGGCTGGGCATCGCGCTGGGGCTTGCGGGCGGGCTTGCCGTGTTCGCGGCGCCGTCGGCGGACGACATCGCCGCGCGAGCAGGTCGTCCTCTGCTCGGCAACGCACTCGCGGTCGTCGGGGCGCTCGCGGCTTCGGCGTACCTGCTGCTCGGCCGCGCGCTGCGCGGGCAGCTGTCGCTGCTCGCCTATGTCGGCATCGCGTACGGCAGTGCCGCCGTGACGCTCGCGGCGGCCGCAATCGCCACCGATGCCGACTTCGGCCGCTTCGACGTGGTGGCGTGGGCCGCCGTCGTCGCACTGGCGCTCGGCCCGCAACTGGTCGGCCACACGACCTTCAACTGGGCCGTGCGGCGATTTCCGGCGCCACTCGTCGCGATGGCGATCCTCGGCGAGCCGGTCGGCGCCGCGCTGCTCGCGTGGCTGCTGTTCGGCGAGCGCGTGAGCGGCGTCGAAGCGGTCGGCTTCGCGCTGCTGCTGGCCGGGATCTTCGTCGCGGCGTCGGGTTCCGGCGACAGGCGACAATCGATCGTCGATCATCGGTCCACGCCTTTCCCGAGGAGGCCATGCCCATGAAGTCGCTGAAGGCCCGGCTTGCGCTGTTCGTGTCTGCCCTGCTCGTCGTCGCCGTGTCCGTGTCGATCGCCGCAGCCTTCCTGCACATGCGCCAACTCGCGCAGCAGGCGCTCGAATCCGAGGTCGGCGCGATCCGCCGTGCGGAAAGCCGTCGCATCGGCGAGTGGCTCGCCGCGAAGAAGCGGGTCGTCGCGTCGGTCGCGAACGTCACTGCCGAACCGGACATGCGCCCCACCCTGCTCCGCGCCAAGGCAGCCGGCGACTTCTCGGCCTTGTTCATCGGCACCCCCGACAAGCGCATGTTCACCGCCGACCCTGCGCAACCGCTCCCGCCGAACTTCGACCCCACGGTACGGCCGTGGTACCAGCTCGCGAACGAACGCAAGGCGCTGTCGGTGACGCCGCCGTTCATGAGCAAGACCGAGAACAAGCTCGTGGTCACGGTCGTCAACCCGTTGCAGAAGGATGGTGCGCCGTATGGCGTGATGGGCGCCAATGTCGTGCTCGACACGCTCGTGCGCGACGTCCTGGCGGTCAAGCTGATCGGCGACAGCCATGCGTTCCTCGTCGACCGGGCCGGCACGGTGATCGCGCATCGCAGCGAGGGTGCAGTGCTTGCACCCGTGTCGAAGGTCGTCGAGGGGCTGGCGGCCGACCGCCTCGGCACCCTCGCGGACAGCGGCGCACTCCTCGACATACCCGGCGGGCGCGTCGTCACGCTCGAACGCGTGCCCGACAGCGACTGGTACTTCGGTCTCGAGGTCGACCGCGACGCGGCCTTCGCGCCACTGCGCGCGCTGCTGCGGACCTTCCTGATCACCGCACCGCTGCTCCTGATCGCTGCGGTCGTGCTGCTGCTGCTGGGCGTGACGCGCATGCTCGCCGGGCTGGGTCGCCTGCGCGACGCGCTCGACGAGATGTCGCAGGGGGCCGGCGATCTCACCGTGCGGCTGCCGGTCCGTTCGGGCGACGAGGTCGGCCAGTCGGCCGGGGCCTTCAACCGTTTCCTCGAACGGTTGAACGGCATGTTCCTCGACGTGCGTGCCGAGACGGCCGCCGTCGACAGTCAGGTGGGGCAGGTCGCGGCACGCACGACGCAGGTCGCGGGCGAGTTCGCGCAGCAGATCGACGCGCTCGCCGCGACGGCGGCCACGATCGAGCAGGTCGCGGCACGCACCGGCCACATCGCGGGCAGCGTGCGCGAAGCCGGCACGGCGGTCGGCGAAGCGGACCGAGCGACGGGGGCGAGCACCGTCTCGGTCGAGCGCGTGACGGAAGAGATCGCGCGCATCGCCGGGCGGGTCGAGGCGCTGGCGACCGTCGTCGACGGGCTCGGTGCACGGTCGGAAGAGATCGCGGGCATCGTCGGCGCGATCCGCAACATCGCAGACCGCACGAACCTGCTCGCGCTCAACGCCGCGATCGAGGCCGCGCGCGCCGGCGAACAGGGTCGCGGCTTCGCGGTCGTCGCCGACGAAGTGCGGAAGCTCGCCGAGCGCACCACCGAGTCCACGGCCGAGATCGCCGGGATGATCGACGCGATCCGCGGCGCGATCGGCGAGGCGGTCCGCAGCATGGGCGAAGCGCGCGCGATGGTCGCGTCCGGCGTCGATCTCGGTGCGCAGGCGACCGGCAGCCTGCACGCGGTGCGCGAGCAGGTCGCGCAGATCGCGGTGCGCATGCGCGACATCGATGCCGCGACGAGCGAGCAGGCGGTGGCGTCCACCGACCTCGCGTCGCAGGCCGAAGGCGTGAGCCGGATGATCCGGGCGAGCGGCGACACCCTGCACGAGGCCGAGGCGGCGCTGAATGACGCGAGCCGCCGTGCCGCACATCTGGGCGGCATCGTCGGGCGCTTCAAGCTCTGAGAACCGCGATGCGTTGTCGGATACAGCGCTCGCGATCAGGTCGCTTCGAGACCATCGCGTCGATGACTGACATCACACTCGTGCCAGGTCCGACGCTGTACCTGTCACGCGGCCGGGAGTAGGTTCGCCACGCGTCTGTTCGAGGGTTTCACCGCCCGTCGTGGCGCCGACAGAGCGTGCAATCCGGTCAAGCCGCCACGATCGACACCAAGAGGAGGAGCAATGCAAGTCAAGGTCAACAACCAGAGCCGCAGCTTCGACGGCGATCCGCAGATGCCGTTGCTGTGGTTCCTGCGCGACGAACTCGCGCTCACCGGAACCAAGTTCGGCTGCGGTGTGGGCCTGTGCGGGTCCTGTACCGTCCACGTCGACGGCAAGGCCGCTCGCGCCTGCACCACCGCGATGAGCGAAGTCGCGGGCAAGGCCGTCGTCACGATCGAAGGGCTGTCCGCCGACGGCAACCATCCGGTCCAGAAGGCCTGGCGCACCGAGAACGTGCCGCAGTGCGGCTACTGCCAGTGCGGCCAGATCATGCAGGCTGCGGCGTTCCTCGCGAGCAACAAGCGGCCGACCGACGAGCAGATCGTCGACGCGATGGCCGGCAACATCTGCCGATGCGGCTGCTACCAGCGCATCCATGCCGCGGTGAAGCTCGCCGCCAAGGAGGCCTGACATGGACATCCGCAACTTCGAACCCACGCACGCCGCGGTGCTCGAGAACGTGAGCCGCCGCAACCTGCTGAAGGGTGTGGTCGCCGCAGGCGGTCTGGTCGTCGCCGCGCAGTTCGTGCCGCGCGAGGCGCTGGCCGACGAGAACGCGTACAACACCGGCGCGGGCGGCATGCCCGGCGGCACGGTGTACGACCCGCACGTGTTCGTGTCGATCGCGCCGGACGGCACCGTGAGCATCGTCACGCACCGCTCCGAGATGGGCACCGGCACCCGTACCAGCCTGCCGATGGTCGTCGCCGACGAGATGGAAGCCGACTGGTCGCGCGTGAAGATCGTCCAGGCGCCCGGTGACGAACAGAAGTACGGCAACCAGGACACCGACGGTTCGCGCAGCATCCGTCACTTCGTGCAGCCGATGCGGGCCTGCGGCGCGGCGACGCGCCAGATGCTCGAGAAGGCCGCCGCGATCATGTGGGCCTGCCCGGACACCGACGTGATGGCGAAGAACCACGAGGTCATCCACATGCCGTCGGGCAGGAAGGTCGGTTACGGGGCCCTCGCCGCCGCCGCCGCCGCACTGCCGACCCCGGCCATGAAGACCCTGGTGCTGAAGGACCCGTCGCAGTTCCGCTACATCGGCAAGGGTCAGGTGCAGATGACCGACCTGCGCGACATCACGATGGGCAAGGCCAACTACGGCCAGGACATGATGGCGCCCGGAAGGTGCCGGGCGTGCGCAAGGTGGTCGCGCTCGCGCCGACGCCGATGCCGGCGAAGTTCGCGCCGCTCGGCGGCATCGCCGTGATCGCGGACAACACGTGGGCCGCGCTGAAGGGCCGCGAGGCGCTCAACGTCAAGTGGGACGACGGCCCCAACGCCGTCTACGACTCGGCGACGTTCAAGACGGGCATGGCCGCGCAGGCGCGTCAGGCCGGCAAGGTCGAGCGCAACGAGGGGGACATCGACGCCGCGCTGAAGGGCGCGAAGAAGGTCGTCACCCGCGAGTACTACATCCCGCACTTCTCGCACGCCACGATGGAACCCCCGGCGGCGCTCGCGAAGGTCGCGAACGGCAAGGCCGAGGTCTGGGCCTGCGTGCAGAGCCCGGGCGGCACGCGCGGCGACGTCGCGCAGGCGCTGGGGCTGAAGGAAGCCGATGTCACGGTCAACGTGACGCTGCTCGGCGGCGGCTTCGGGCGCAAGTCGAAGTGCGACTTCGCGATCGAGGCGGCGCTGCTGTCGAAGGAGATGGGCGGCACCCCCGTGAAGGTGGTGTGGACCCGCGAGGACGACATCAAGCACGCCTTCTATCACGCGGTGTCGTACCAGCACGTCACGGCCGCGGTCGACGGCAACAACAAGGTGATCGGGTGGCGGCATCGCTCGGTCGCGCCGTCGCTGATGTCGAACTTCATGCCCGATCCGCACCGCGAAAGCTCGCTCGAACTGGGCCTGGGCCTGATCGACACGCCGTTCGACGTGCCGAACCTGCGTCTCGAGACCGGCGAAGCGAAGTCGCACGCACGCATCGGCTGGTTCCGCTCGGTCAACAACATCCCGCACGCGTTCGCGATGCAGTCGATGGTCGCGGAACTCGCGCAGGAGCTGGGCCGTGACCAGAAGGAGTTCCTGCTCGAGATGATCGGGCCGGCGCGCATCGTCGATCCGCGCAAGACGACGACCAGCGAGCTGTGGAACTACGGCGACCCGTGGGAGACGTACCCGGTCGACACGGGCCGTCTGCGTGCGGTGGTCGAGCGCGCCGCGAAGGAAGCAGGCTGGGGTCGCAAGATGGCGCCCGGCACGGCGCTCGGCATCGCCGCGCACCGCAGCTTCCTGACCTACGTCGCGGCGGTGGTCGAAGTCGCCGTGGACAAGGACGGCAACGTCTCGGTCCCGCGCGTCGACATGGCGATCGACTGCGGCTTCTGCGTGAACCCCGAGCGGGTGCGCTCGCAGATGGAAGGCGCCGCGGTCATGGGCCTGTCCATCGCGAAGTACAGCGAGATCACCTTCAAGGGCGGCGCGGTCCAGCAGAGCAACTTCGGGGACTTCCCCGTGCTGCGTATCGGCGAAGGCGCGATGAACGTGCGCACCCACATCATGCCGGCCGGGATCAACGTCCCGTCCAGCGGTGTGGGCGAGCCGGGCGTCCCGCCGTTCGCACCGGCGTTCTTCAACGCCATCGCCAACGCCACCGGCAAGCGCATCCGCGACCTGCCGATGGGCCGCACGCTGTCGGCGTGATGTCACGACCACCGGCCCGGGGAACCGGGTTGGCGGTCGAGTCGGTCAGATCGAGCCCGCGTCTTCGGACGCGGGCTTTTTTTCGTCCCGTGCCGCGGCGCCATGCATCGCAGTCATGCGCCACGGGGCGCACCGCGACCCTCCGGGCGCGGATGTTCGCCGTCGACACTGCACACTAGCGGGGTTGTGTCCCGCGAGCGCTTCGCCCATGTCTTTCGACCCCCGCGCCCTGCTGCGCCAGCTGTTCGATGCCGCCGTCGCGTCGGCCCTGCCGGACGTGTGCCTGCCGCCGCACCTGCCGCCACCGCCGAAGGGCCGCACCGTCGTGATCGGTGCCGGCAAGGCCTCGGGTGCGATGGCCGCGACGGTCGAGAAGCACTGGCCGGGGCCGATCGAGGGACTGGTCGTCACGCGCTACGGACACAAGGTGCCGACGTCGCGCATCGAGGTGGTAGAAGCCGCGCATCCGGTGCCCGACGCCGCCGGCCTCGCCGCCGCGCAGCGCATCCTCGATCGCGTACAGGGGCTGACCGCCGACGACCTGCTGCTGTGCCTGATCTCGGGCGGCGGCTCGTCGCTGCTGACGCTGCCGGCGCCGGGCCTGACGCTCGCGGACAAGCAGGCGGTCAACCGTGCGCTCCTCGCGAGTGGCGCGAACATTTCCGAGATGAACTGCGTGCGCAAGCACCTCTCCGCGATCAAGGGCGGGCGGCTCGCGGCCGCCGCCGCGCCGGCGCAGGTCGTCACGCTGACGATCTCGGACGTACCGGGCGACGACCCCGCGGTGATCGCGAGCGGCCCGACGGTGCCCGACCGCACGACCTTCGCCGAAGCACGCGAGGTGCTCGCGAAGTACCGCATCACCGAACCCGCGGCCGTGATCGCGCATCTCGACGCGGCGGTCGCGGAGACCCCGAAGCCCGGCGACCCGCGCCTCGCGCGCAACGTCGTGAAGATGATCGCGACGCCGCAGATGGCGCTCGAAGCCGCAGCCCGGGTCGCGCGCGCCGCGGGCGTCACACCGCTGATCCTCGGCAACGCGATCGAAGGCGAGTCGCGCGACGTCGCGCTGGTGCACGCCGGTATCGCGCGCCAGGTCGTGCAGCACGGCCAGCCGCTGCCGGCCCCGTGCGTGCTGCTGTCCGGCGGCGAGACCACCGTGACGGTCCGTGGTCGTGGCCGCGGCGGGCGCAACG
>JALORJ010000380.1 GCA_025459035.1 Burkholderiales bacterium | reverse complement strand
GGCCTGCCCGCGGCACGGCAGACGCGCTGCCGATTCCGGTCCGGTCGGAAGCATTCCGCCACGATCGAAGCGTCGCACCGGATACACCGCATGATCACCACCCGACTCGCGACGCTTGCGGATCTCGACATCGTCGCCGCGCTGTTCGACGCCTACCGCCAGTTCTACGACCAGCCGCCGGACCGCGCACTCGCCACGCGGTTCCTGCACGACCGCCTCGAACGCGGCGAGTCGGTCGTGATTCTCGCGTGCGATGCGGCCGGTCGGGCGGTCGGGTTCTGCCAGCTCTACCCGACGTTCTGTTCGGTGGAGGCGCAGCCGATCTACACCTTGTACGACCTGTACGTGGCCCCTGCCGCCCGCCGCGGCGGGGTCGGGCGCGCGCTGCTGCGCGCGGCCGAAGCGCTCGCCCGCGAGCACGGCAAGGCGCGCATGGACCTGTCCACGGCGAAGACCAACACCGCGGCGCAGGCGGTCTACGAATCGCTGGGCTGGGTCCGCGACGACGTGTTCTTCACGTACAGCCGACGCATCGCGGCCGGATGACCAGCGCGGCGTGTTGCCGGATGGAAGGCAGTAGCGCGCCGGGTACCTGCCGGCCGAGCCACGCGCAGAGGTGATCCTCCGGGTTCGGAGGGCTCCGCCGTCCGGACGCCACGGCGGTGCCGGCGGACGGCTTCGGAGGTCGGCTTCTCCGGTGTGCCGCGGATGTCGCGCGGCGGTCGGCATGCGGCTTGCCCGCACGACAAGGCCGCTCCATCCACGTGATGAATGAATATCATCCACGCCGCGAAGACCCTGCCCCGACTCGTCGACCACGCACTCACCGCGCGGCTGCGCGTGATGCCGGCCGTGGTGCTCACCGGCGCGCGGCAGACCGGCAAGAGCACCCTGGTCGAACAGTTGGTCGCGGGTCTACGGCGCTATCGATTCCTCGACGACTTCGACGTCCGCGACGCGGCGCGACGCGATCCGGATGCCCTGCTGGGCGGCGCCGACCCGCTGACGCTCGACGAGGTGCAACGCGAGCCGGGCTTGCTGACAGCGGTCAAACGCGCGGTCGACTGCGACCGTCGACCCGGGCGCTTCCTGCTCACCGGGTCGGCGAACCTGCTTCTGATGCGGCGAGTGTCCGAGTCGCTGGCCGGCCGCGCGAGCTACCTCACCCTTTGGCCGATGACGCGACGCGAGCAGCTCGGGCTCGCGCGCGCAGGTCGCTGGGACGATCTGCTGGCCACGCCCGACGCGCAGTGGCGCGACCTGCTGGCGGCGGACGACGATGTCGAGGAAGACTGGCGGGCGCTCGCGCTGCGGGGCGGGTATCCCACGCCAGCGCTGGAGCTCGCCACGCCCGCCGAGCGCGCCGTCTGGTTCGACGGCTACGTGCGCACGTATCTCGAACGCGACCTGCAGGACCTCGCGTCGATCAGCGCGCTGCCGGACTTCCGCCGTCTGATGCAGGCCGCCTGTCTGCGGCTCGGACAACTCCTCAACCAGACGGAGCTGGGTCGCGATGTCGGCCTGCCGCAACCCACGGTCCACCGCTGGCTCAACCTGCTGGAGACCTCGTACCTGCTGGTGCGCCTGCCCGCCTACGCGGTCCACCGCACCAAACGACTCGTCAAGTCGCCGAAGCTGTTCTGGGGGGACACCGGTGTGGCGCTGCACCTCGCCGCGAGCGCGCCAAGCGGCGCACACATCGAGAACCTCGTGCTCAACGACCTGATGGCGTGGCGCGACGCGCGGCTGGACCGCGTGGAACTCGGTTGGTGGCGCACGACGATCGGTGAAGAGGTCGACTTCGTGGTCGAAGCCGGAGGCCAGCTGCTGCCGATCGAGGTCAAGGCCACGTCGAACCCGCGGATCGCCGACTGCGCGCACCTGCGCACGTTCAGGCAGGAGTACGGCGCGAAGGCACGCGCGGGACTGCTGCTGCACACCGGCCGCGCGGTCGAGTGGCTCACCGGCGACGTGCTCGCCGCCCCGTGGTGGAAGGTGCTCTGACGCGACGCTGCGTTCGCGTCGCTGCGCATCTAGCCTGCCCCCAGCACCACGTTGCGCACGATCGGGTAGATCTGGTTCTGCCAGCGGCGTCCGCTGAACACGCCGTAGTGGCCGACACCGGCCTGCATGTGATGGCGCTTGCGGTACGGGCGCAGGCCGCTGCACAGGTCCTGCGCAGCCAGGGTCTGGCCGAGCGCGCAGATGTCGTCCTTCTCGCCTTCCACCGTCAGCAGTGCGGTGCGCCGGATCGCGCGCGGCTCGATCGGCTGGCCCTGCCAGGTGAGCGTGCCGCGCGGCAGCGCGTATTCCTGGAACACGGCGCGCACGGTGCCCAGATAGAACTCGGCCGCGAGGTCCAGCACCGCGAAGTACTCGTCGTAGAAGTCGATCGCGTGCGAGGCGCGCTCGCCGTCGCCGTCGACGAGCGCGCGGTACAGGTCGAGGTGCGCGTCGATGTGGCGCTCGAGGTTCATCGACATGAACGCCGAAAGCTGCACGAACCCGGGATAGACCTTGCGCCCGGCGCCCGGGAAGCGCGCCGGCACCACCGCGATCAGGTTGCGCTCGAACCA
>JALORJ010000065.1 GCA_025459035.1 Burkholderiales bacterium | reverse complement strand
CCGAGGCGTCCGCATGGCTCGACGCCCGCCTGCGCGGCGAGCACCCCCGACGACCGAAGGCGCGCAAGCCGCGTCGGTGAACGCGTCGTGGCGTACGTCGAACTCGCCCCAGGAGTGTTCGACGACTTCGATCGCTTTCTGGACCACTTCCGGCAGCACGAGGTCGCCGACGCGTCGGCGCGCATCGCCGACATCCTGGAAGCGCTCGGCGTGCTCGCTCGGCATCCGCTGATCGGTCGCCCGGTCGGGGACGGCAAGCGCGAACTGGTGATCGGGCACGACGCGCGCGGCTACGTGGCGCTGTACCGCTTCGTCGCCGCCATCGACACCGCCTTCGTGCTCGCCATCCGCGGCCGGCGCGAGGCGGGATTCACCCGCGGCTGATCGCTGCTCACCCCGCCGGCCCCATCGCCACCGCCGCCCGCACCAGATCCCCCGACGTCTTCAGCCCCAGCTTGCGCTTGATGTTCGCGCGGTGCGTGTCGATGGTGTGGACGCTGCGCCGGAGCTGGCGGGCGATGTCGCCCGTCTTCAGGCCGCGGCCGATCAGGCGCAGCACCTCCAGTTCGCGATCGGTCAGCGCCGCGAGCGGCATGGCCAGTGCGACATCGGCCGCCGGCGCCGCGGGGGCCCCCGCAAGGCGCTCGAGCAGTTCGCTCGCGACCGTCTCGGACAGCCAGATGCGCCCGGCGTGGACGCTGCGCAGCGCGGCGACGATCTTGCGCGTCGCCTCCTGCTTGGTGACGTAGCCGCGCGCACCGGCGCGCAGCGCGCGCTCCGCGTAGAGGCGCTCGTCGTGCATCGACAGCACGAGGCTCTGCACCTGCGGATGCCGCGCCCGTGCGGTGCGGATCAGGTCGAGCCCCGAGCGGTCCTCGAGCGACAGGTCCACCACCATCAGGTCCACCGGCTGCGCGGCAAGCACCGCCAGCGCGTCGTCGATGCCACCGGCCTCGGCGCAGACCTCGAGATCCGGCTCGCGGCCGACCAGCTGCGCGATACCGTGACGCAGGATCGGATGGTCGTCGACGATCAGCACCTGCGCGGCGCGGTCGGGGGTCTCAGGCATGCGCGGTCTCGGCGGTCGCGGCCGACGCTGTCCAGCAGACGCGCACGTGCCATTCGTCGCGATCGGGTCCGATGTCGAGCCGCGCCCCGATCAGGTGGGCACGGTGTCGCATGATCCGCGCGCCCAGACCGGGCTCGCGCTCGCGCTCGCGGTGGTCGGGCACGGCGACGATCGCGTTGCGCACGTCGAGCACGACGGTGTCGCCGTCGACGCGCAGCGCGACCGCGATCGCGGCGCCCGGCGCGTGCCGCACGGCGTTGGTCACGGCCTCCTGCGCGATCCGGTAGAGATGCACCGACGCCACGTGGTCGACGACCTCGACCGGTCCGGGGCACACCAGCGTGCAGCGGCGCCTGAGCGTCGACGACGTGCTGGCCGCGAGCGACTGCAGCGCCGCCATCAGACCCGCACGATCGACCTCGACCGGATAGAGCCCGCGCGCGAGGCTGCGGGTCTGCGCGACCGCGTCGCTCAGCATCGCCTCGATGCGCTGCGCGTCGCGCATGGCGTCGGCCGCACCCGCCGTCTCGAGGTCGCGCGCGAGCAGTTCGGCCTGCACCGCCGCTGCCGTCAGGTGCTGGCCGAGCCCGTCGTGCAGCTCTTCGCCGATGCGCTGCTGCTCGCGCTCGCTCACGTCGATCAGTTCGTGCTCGAGACGCAGTCGCTCGGCCATCTCGGCCTGCAGCGCGGCGTTGGCCTGCGCGAGCGCGTGCGTGCGTTCGGCGACCCGGGCTTCGAGTTCGCGCCTCGCGTGGCGCAGCGCGCCCGCCGCCTCGACGCGCAGGCTCACGTCGGCCCCCGACACGATCGCGTGGGTCATGCGACCGTCGGCATCGCGCAGCGCGGTGGTGGTCCACGACACGGTGATCGGCGGCCCCCGGTGCCGGCGCAGCGCGCTCTCGACGCGCGCCCGCTCGCTCACGCCCACCCGCAGCAGTTCGACATGGCCGTCGACCTTCGCGCGCTGGTCGTCGGGGATCAGGGCCTCGGCGAAGCGCTGCCCGACGAGGTCCGCCGACGCGAACCCCGTGGCGTCTTCGAAGCTGCGGTTGGCGCGCACGATGCGGCCGTCGCCGTCGAGCACGACCACGAGTGCGCCCTCGGCGTCGAGGATCGCGTCGCCGAAGTCGCGGTCGCGGATCGCGTCGGCCCGGGCACGGTCGCGTTCGCTCTGCGATGCCGAAAGCAGCAGGCCGGTGACGGTGATCACGTTGGCGAACACCCACCAGCGCACGAGGCTGCCTGTGCGCTCGTCGTCGACGAACGGTCCGAGTCCGCGCACGGTGCCCCAGATCGCCGCGGCGGTGACGATCAGCGTGACCAGCGTGGCGCCGCGCAGCCCGAAGCGCAGCGCACCCCAGATGACCAGCGGAAACAGCGCGAGCGCAGCCGGGTAGACGCACAGCGCGAGCGCAGCCGGGTAGACGCCGGGTCGCAGCGAGATCGCCTCGAGCACGGTCGCACCGAAGACCAGGTCGCAAAGCAGTGCGAGGGCCGTCAGCAGCGCGACCGCCTCGAGCGCCCGCGGCGCGGGCGCGCCCCACGGTCGACGCCACCATGCAAGCAGCCACGGCGTCAGCACCACGACGCCCGCGGCGTCGCCCATCCACCATTGCAGACCGACGCTCTGCCACGCGCCGTCCGGCACGCGGCCGTCGAGCCACAACGCGGTCGGGCCGACCAGGGCACTCGCGGCGGCCGCAGCGGTCCCCAGCCCCAGCAGCGCGAACACGTCGCGCACGCGTTCGAGGCGCGCATCGAAGCCCGTGCGCGTCAGCGCCCACCAGCCGCCCCACGTCTGCACGAGATTGCCGGCGGAGATCCCGGCGATCGCGAGCCACGACGCGCCGGTCCCGGCGTTGGCGATCAGGTCACCCAGCACGATCCCGGGCCACAGCCGCGGGCCCCGGCGCAGGAACACGAACAGGCTGATGCCGGTCGGCGCCCAGATCAGCGTGACGTTCGGCGCCACGCTCGAGTACGCGAGGCCCAACCGCGCCGCGATGCCGTAGAGCACGCCGAACACCACCGCGTCGAGCCACACGCGATGACGGACCCGCCCGGCAACCTTGGCGTGGTCGACCACGGCGGCGCGCCAGGCGAGCAGCGGCGAGGTCATCGGCGGGGTCTCCAGGCGAGGGCGCGTGCGCCGAGTGTCGCGCGTCCGGCGCCGCCCGTGCGGGGCGGTCGCCCCGCGGCGTGCCGGCGCGTGGTCGGCGCCTCCACGGGTGGTCAGTCGACTTCGAAGATCGCGTCGACCTCGACCGCCGCGCCGCGCGGCAACGTGGCCACGCCCACCGCGGTGCGCGCGTGTCGCCCGGCGTCGCCCAGTACCGCGACGAACAGGTCCGACGCGCCGTCGATCACCCGCGGCGCGAAGGCGAAGTCGGGATCGGCGTTGACGAAGCCGCCGACGCGCACGCAGGCGCGCACGCGATCGAGGTCGCCGTCGCACGCCAGGCGAAGGCACGCGAGCAGGTTGAGTGCGCACAGCTGCGCGGCCTGCCGACCCGCGTCGATGTCGAACTCGCGTCCGACCTTGCCGATGCAGGTCACCGTGCCGTCGCGTTCGTTGACCTGCCCCGCGAGAAACACGAGCGCGCCGTGACGACGCCACGGCAGGAAGTTCGCGATCGGCGTCGGCGGCGTCGGCAGCCCGAGCCCGCGGGCCGCGAGCGCGGCTTCGATGCGGCTCATCGCGCACACCGCGTGCGCCGCACGCCGTCGCCCTGCGGCGGGAGGCCCGTCATGCCGCTGCCTCCAGCCCCGCCGTCAGGCTCGCCGAGTCGGTCATGAAGCCGTACAGCAGCTTCACGTTGTACTCGGTGGCCTGCATGCAGTAGGCCGGCGACGTCGTACCGACGCAGTCGCGCAGCATCAGCACGTCGTAGCCGAGGAAGCTCGCGTCCTCGAGCGTCGTCATCACGCACTGGTCCGCGTTGACGCCCGCGAAGAACAGCGTCGCGAGGCCCATGTTGCGCAGGATGCTGTCGAGCTCGGTATCCCAGAACCCGCTGAAGCGGTGCTTGGTGACGTGCACGTCCCCGGGCTCGGGCACGAGGCCGTCGACGATCTGCGCGCCCCAGCCGCCGCGGGTGAGGATCTCCGCGCCGCCCGGGATACGTTCGCCGAGGCCCGGCGGCGTGCCGTCGTGCGTGTGGGCATGCAGCAGCGACGGATGGATGTTCAGCAGGTCCGGCCGCACACCCCAGTTCAGCCACACGATGGGCACGCCGTGCTGCCGCAGCACGGGTACCAGCGCCTGCAGCGGTGCGATCGGCGCGCGGTCGGGCGAGATGTCGATGCCGCGGCTGTCGAGATAGCCGCCTTTCGCGCAGAAGTCGTTCTGCATGTCGACGATCACGAGCGCGCTGCGGTTGGCGTCGACCACGACCGACTGCGGCTCGGCCGTGATCGACACCGGCCGCACCGGCGGGCGTCCGGCGCGCGTCAGGTCGCAGCGCGCCGCGTCGACCCGCCAGCGGTTGGCGGGATGGGAACCCATCGGCTTCATCGAGTGCCTCCGAAGCTGTGGAGCCGTCCGGCGCGTCCGAGCGGGCGTTCCGGAAGGTGTCGATCAAGGCGCGAAGCACAGCCGTGGCGGGCACCACGGCGAGCAGTCGCAACGCGGAGCAGCGCCTTGCGGGGCGCGCGAGCGGGCGTGGTGGATGGCTTCACAGCTTCCTACTTGACGGTGCCGATCACACCCTTCACGAAGAACTGCATGCTCTCCAGCTGCTCCATCGGCATCGGCGTGCCTGCGGGCAGCACCTCCTTGCCGTCCTGGCCCGCGATCGGCCCGGACCACACGACGAACCGGTCGGCAAGGATGTCGCCCTTGCGCGCGAGCACGCTCTTGCGCACGGCCTCGGGCACCACCGCGCCGAACGGATCGAGCACCACCGTGCCGTCCTTCAGATCGCCACGCACGTGCGACGGCTTCCAGGTACCTGCCTCGATCTCGCGCACGAGCTTGACCATCGTCGGCCCCCAGTTCCACGACGCGCCGGTCAGCACGGCCTTGGGCGCGAGCTTCGACACGTCGACGTCCTTGCCGACCATGTAGATGCCGCGCTTCTCGGCCGTCTGCGCGATGGTCATCGGGCTGTCGACCTGTTCGCCGATCACGTCGACACCGGCGTCGACGAGCGAGTTGGTGGCCTCGGCTTCCTTTGCGGGCTGGAGCCAGCCGCCGGTCCAGATCACGGTGGTGGTCGCCTTCGGGTTGGTGGCCTGCGCGCCCAGCGTGAACGCGTTGATCGAGCGCACCACCTGCGGGATCGGGAACGCCGCGATGAAGCCCAGCTTGCCCGACTTCGACACGGCCCCGGCCGTCATGCCGGCGAGGTACATCGCGTCGTCGGAGTTGGCCCAGTAGGTGCCGACGTTGTCGCCGAGCTTGAGGCCGCCTGCGTGCAGGAACGCGACCTTCGGGTACTTCTTTCCGAGCGCGATCGCGTAGTCGAGATAGCCGTAGCTGGTCGCGAACACGATGTTCGCGCCGGAACGGATCATCCGCTCCATCACCTTCTCGACCTCGGCGGTCTCGGGGATGTTCTCGACGTGCAGCGTCTTCGTGCCGGCCAGCGTCTTCTCGACGAACTGGCGCCCGAGGTCCATCGAGGTGTTGTAGCCATAGTCCTTTTCGGGACCGACGTAGATGTAGCCGAGGGTCGACGCCGCCGACGCGACGGTCGGAGCGACGGCGAACGCGGCGGCGGCGAGCAGGCGGGCAAGGCGATGCGGCAGCTTCATGGCAGGACTCCTCGAAGGGACGACGCGACGACTGCCCGGCCTTCGGCGCGGGCAGAGGAAGAAGGGACGGCAGCGCAGGACATGACTCAGCGGGCGAGCAGTGCGCCGAGCGCGGCCGGGGCGCCGCCGCCGGGGCGACGCCGCAGCCGCGCGCAGGTGATGGCGAACACGCCGAGACTCGCGAGGTAGGGCAGCGTGTGCAGCAGGTGCGCCGACACGGCGCTGTCGGCGGCCTGCAGGCGCAGCGACAGCGCCTCGGCCAGGCCGAACAGCAGGGCCGCCGGCAGCGCGAGCCACGGATTCCAGCGCGCGACGATCACCAGCCCCACGGCCACGAGGCCGCGACCCGCGGTCATGCCTTCTGCCCAGGTCCGCGTGTAGTCGACCGACAGCGCGGCGCCGCCGAGGCCGGACAGCACGCCCCCGACCAGCACGCCCGCGACGATGTAGTGCCACGGCGTGACGCCGGCGGCGCGAGCGTGTTCCGGGGATTCGCCGACCGCGCGCCAGCGCAGTCCGGTGCGGGTGTGCAGCAGACCGAAGCCGCACACCGGGACCAGCGCCAGCGCGAGCGCGATCGTCGGCGTGATGCCGCCCGCCCACGGCATCCAGCCGTCGATGCGCAATCCCACCAGCGCGGTGCCCGCGAACGCGCTCACACCGAAACCGAGCATCCAGACCGCCAGTCCGCTCGCGAACGGGTCGGCATCGACCGCGACGGTGAGCACGGCGAACACCGTCGACAGCAGCGCCCCTGCGGCCGCGCCGGCGGCCAGCCCGAGCGCGGGGGAGCCGCTGAGCGCCGTGACGCCGTAGCCCGCGGCGGCGCCGACCAGCATCTGCCCTTCCACGCCCAGATTGATGCGTCCGGCGCGCTGCGTGAGGCACTCGCCGAGCAGGACGAACAGCAGCGGGGTCGCGCCGCGCAGGGTCGACACCGGCAGGCCGGTGAGCAACGCGTCAGCCGCGGCCATGCCCGACTCCGCGCCAGCGCGCCGACGCACCGCCCACGGCCAGCAGCGCGACGAACATCAGGCCCTGCACGACCAGCGTCGCCGACGACGGCACCGCGGTGGCGATCTGCAGCCCGTCGCCGGCCGCGAGCACCGCACCGACCAGCAGCGCGAGCGCGACGGTCTGCGGCACGCGGTTGCCGGCGAGCCATGCGACGAGGAACCCGGCGAGTCCGGCCCCGTTCGCGAGATCGGACTGCAGCCGGCCCTGCACCACCGACGTCTCGACGATGCCGGCCAGCCCGGCAAACGCGCCGCCGACGAGCATCGTCGCGACGATGCGCGGCGCGACCGCGCAGCCGGTGACCGCCTGCAGCCGCGGGTTGTCGCGCAGCACGTCGAGCACGAGCCCGGAGCGCGTCCGCGTCAGCACGGCGTGCAGCACGACCGCCAGGACCAGCGCGAGGGCGAGACCGGCGTGCACGCGACTGTCGCCCAGCACCGGCAGACGCGCGGTGTCGGGGAACTCGATCGACGCGGGCCAGCCCTGGCTTGCCGGATTGCGCCACGCACCGTGCACGAGCCACGTCACCAGCATCGCCGCGACCCAGTTCAGCATCAGGGTCGAGATCGTCTCGTGGACCGGTACGAAGGCGCGCAGCAGGGCCGGACCCAGGGCCCAGAGCGCACCGCCGATCGCACCGCCGACCAGCACCGCCGACAGCAGGACCGGCCCCGGCGCCAGCGGCCAGGCGAGCAGCGCACCCGTGCCGACGATCGCTCCGGCGTAGAGCTGGCCGTCCGCGCCGACCGAGACCAGCCCGAGCCGCGCCGGCACCAGCGTGGCAAGCGCGCACAGCATGATCGGGGTCGCGCGCACGAGCGACTCGCCGACGGCGTAGCCGCTGCCGGCCGCGGCGCGGGCGATCTCGACGAACATCGTCGCCGGCGGCTGCCCGATCGACACGAAGAACAGCGACGCGAGCGCCGCGAACACGCCGATGGCCGCCGCGGCGCGCACGAACGCCGCGCGCAGCGGTGTGGCGGCGAGCGCAGCGACCGTCGTCATGCCGCCTGCCGCAGCGGGTCGGGCGCGATCGCGTGACCGGACATCCACACGCCGACCTGCTGCGGCGTCGCGGTGTGCGCGTCGAGATCGGCGACGAGGCGTCCGTCGAACATCACGACGATGCGATGCGCATGCGCGAGCAGGTCGTCGAGGTCCTCGCCGAACCACAGCACCGCGCAGCCGTTCGCGGCCAGCGTCAGCATGGCATCGCGGACCTGCGCGGTCGCGACCACGTCGAGCCCCATCGTCGGATAGCACGCGACCACGGCCGTCGGGTCGCCTTGCAGCTCGCGCGCGATCACCAGCTTCTGCAGATTGCCGCCCGACAGCGTCCCGGCCGGGCGCCGCGGATCGGGCGGGCGCACGTCGAACCGCGCGATCGGAGCACGCGCCTGCTCCTCGAGAGCGGCGCGGCGCACCCGCCACGGCTGGACCGCGAGGCGCTTCAGCGCCAGGTTGACCGCCAGCGACCGCGACGGCGCGATCGCGGTGCGTCGCGGATCGGCCGGGATCGCCGCCAGTGCCGCGACCGGCCGCGCGGGCCGACCGGGCGCGCGCAACGCCTGCCCGTCGAGCGTGACCTGCCCGGCGTCCAGCGGACGCAGGCCCGTGAGCGCCTCCGCCAGCGCGACCTGCCCGCTGCCGGACACGCCGGCGACCGCGACGATCTCGCCGGCGTGCACGTCGAGTGCGACATCGCGCACCGGCCCGGCGCACAACCCGCGCACGCTCAGACGCACGGGGGTGTCGGCGGCACGCGCCGGACGCGCGGCGGCGGGCGCCGGCGCGACACCGACCATCCACTCGACGATGCGTGCGTCGGCCGCATCGGCTGCCGGCGCCTCGCCGACGACGCGCCCCGCGCGCATCACCGCGACACGATCGGCGCAGGCGCGCACATCGGCGGTCTTGTGCGTGATCAGCACGACCGCAAAGCCGTCGCGCGCGAGGGCGCGGACGCGGGCGTGCAGCGCGCCCGCCTCGGCCGGTGTCAGCACGGCGGTGGGTTCGTCGAGGATCACGCAGCGCGCCTCGCGCAGCAGCACCTTGGCGATCTCGATCTGCTGGCGCACACCCACCGCGAGATCGCCGGTGCGCGCGCGCGGATCGACCCCGGGGACGAGCCGCGCCAGATGCGCGTCGAGCGCGCCCGGCCGACGGGCGTCGCGACCGAGCCACCACGGGGCGCGCGGCCACGCCAGTGCGAGGTTCTCGCGGACCGACAGCGTATCGATCAGGCTGAACTGCTGGAACACCATGCCGATGCCGGCCGCGACCGCGTCGCGCGGCGCGTCGAAGCGCACCCGGCGCGCGTCGATCTCGATGTGCCCCGCGTCGGGCCGCACCATCCCGTAGGCAAGCCGCATCAGCGTGCTCTTGCCGGCGCCGTTCTCGCCGAGCAGCGCGAGCACCTCCCCGCCGCGGATCACGAGCGAGGCGTCGTGCACGGCGACGACATCGCGGAAGCGCTTGCACAGACCGTTCAACCGCAGTTCCACCGGGGCCATCCAGCAGGCGTGAGGAGCGGAGACGACCGTAGCGAGCGCGTCGACCGCGGGCGATCGGGTCGCCCGCGATTCGGACATCGCGAACGCCCCGAGGGGCGCATGGCGGAATCCGTGATCGCGCAGCCGGGGCCGCGCAGGTCCGCGGGCGATCCCGCGGGCGCCGGCTTCGGACATACTGGCCCGACCGCATCGATCCGACACGCCCACGAACCGACTGCCGGTGCGCCTGACCGGTGACCCGTCCTGCGAAGCCCCGCGGGGCATCGCGGCGCCCGGCATGCTGCTCCGCGGACGGCCGCCGTGGCGGTCTGTCGACGCCCGACCCCGTTCCTTCCGGCACCCCGATCCCATGACCGGCACTCTCTTCATCGTCAGCGCCCCGTCCGGCGCCGGCAAGACCAGCCTGGTGCGCGCGCTGCTCGACGCCGATGCGCAGGTCGAGCTGTCGATCTCGCACACGACGCGCGCGCCGCGACCCGGCGAGGTCGACGGGCAGCACTACCACTTCGTCACGCGCGCCCGCTTCGACGCGCTGCGCGACGCCGGGGGCTTTCTCGAGTGCGCCGAGGTACACGGCAACGGCTACGGCACCGCGCAGGCGCCGGTCGACGCGGCACTGGCCGCCGGCCGCGACGCGCTGCTGGAGATCGACTGGCAGGGGGCGCAGCAGGTGCGCCGCCTGCGCCCCGACGCGATCGGGGTGTTCGTGCTGCCGCCGTCGCTCGCGACGCTCGCGGCACGGCTGGCGGCGCGCGGCACCGACGCGCCGGATGTCGTCGCGCGCCGCCTTGCGGCCGCGAAGATCGAGATCGGCCACGTCAGCGAGTACGACTACGTGATCGTCAACGACGATTTCGCGACGGCGGCGCACGAGCTGCAGAGCATCGTGCTGGCACGACGCCTGCGGCTGGACGCCCAGGTGGCGCGGCACCGCGATATCCTCGCCGGTCTGACCTGACGTCCGACGTCGCGGCAGGGCACCGCCGCCTTGCGAAGCGGCGCTCGCGACACGATCTGATTCCGGTCCGCCCCCGCTCGGGTCGCGGTGCCGTCACTTCCGAGGACCTGCCATGGCCCGCATCACCGTCGAAGACGCCCTGATCCACTTCCCGAACCGCTTCGAACTGACGCTCGCCGCCACGTATCGCGCGCGCGAACTGGCCAACGGCGCGACACCGATGCTGGACCAGGCCAAGGACAAGCCGACGGTGATGGCGCTGCGCGAGATGGCCGCCGGCTACGTCCAACCCGAGATCCTGTACCGCAAGCGCTGACCCCGCGGACGCGGTGCGACGCGCGCCGCGTCCGCCGCCGTCCCGGAGCACCACCGATGGGCGACCTGTCCGAAGCCGAAGTGCTGCTTGCCGAGGCGTCCGGCTACCTGAAGCCGGAGGACCTGTCGCAGCTCGAGGCGGCGTTCCGTTTCAGCGCCGAGGCGCACGAAGGCCAGTTCCGGGTGTCCGGCGAGCCGTACGTGTCGCACCCGGTGGCCGTCGCGCAGATCCTCGCGCAGTGGCACCTCGACTCGCAGGCGCTGACCGCCGCCCTCCTCCACGACGTGATGGAGGACACGGCCGTCACGAAGACCGAGATCGCGCAGCGCTTCGGGCGCATGGTGGCCGAGCTGGTCGACGGCGTCTCGAAGCTCGATCGCATCGAGTTCGAGAGCCAGGAGCACGCGCAGGCCGAGAACTTCCGCAAGATGCTGCTCGCGATGACGCGCGACGTGCGCGTCATCCTCATCAAGCTGGCCGACCGGCTGCACAACATGCGCACGCTCGACGCGATGCACGCGAAGAAGCGCGCGCGCATCTCGCGCGAGACGCTCGACATCTACGCGCCGATCGCGAACCGCCTCGGGCTGAACGCGCTGTTCCAGGAGCTGCAGGAGCTGTCGTTTCGCCACATCTTCCCGATGCGGTGGCGGGTGCTCGCGAAGGCGCTGTCGACGGCGCGCGGCAATCGACGCGAGGTGGTCGACAAGATTCTGGGCGCGGTGCGGGCGAAGCTCGCCGAGGCCGGCGTGAAGGCGACGGTGACCGGGCGCGAGAAGAACCTCTACAGCATCTACCGCAAGATGCAGGAGAAGCACCTGACCTTCGCGCAGGTGTACGACATCTACGGCTTTCGCGTGATCGTCGACGACGACGCGTCGTGCTACCTCGCGCTCGGTGCGATGCACGCGCTGTACAAGCCGATTCCCGGCAAGTTCAAGGACTACATCGCGATCCCGAAGACCAACGGCTACCAGTCGCTGCACACGACGCTGTTCGGGCCGTACGGCATGCCGCTCGAGATGCAGATCCGCACGCGCGAGATGCACAAGCTCGCCGAGGCCGGCGTGGCGTCGCACTGGCTCTACAAGGCCGACGACGCCGAGCTGAACGAGCTGCAGCAGAAGACGCACCAGTGGTTGCAGAGCCTGATCGAGATGCAGACCCGCAGCGGTTCGTCGATCGAGTTCCTCGAGCATCTGAAGGTCGATCTCTTCCCCGACGAGGTCTACGTCTTCACGCCGAAGGGTCGCATCCTGTCGTTGCCACAGGGCTCCACCTGCGTCGACTTCGCCTACGCCGTGCACACCGACATCGGCAACCGCTGCGTCGCCGCGAAGGTCAACCACGAACTCGTGCCGCTGCGAAGCGAGCTGCGCAACGGCGATCGCATCGAGATCATCACCGCCGCGCACGCGAAGCCCAATCCGCAGTGGCTGCACTACGTCGTCACCGGCAAGGCACGCTCGACCATCCGCCACTTCCTCAAGACGATGCAGTACGAGGAGTCGGCGCAGCTCGGCGAGCGGCTGCTGGGCCAGGCGCTGGTCGCGCTGCAGTCGCGCCTCGACGCGATCCCGGACTCGCACTGGGAGAAGTTCGTCAAGGACACCGGGTCGCACTCGCGCCAGGAGGTGCTCGCCGACATCGGTCTGGGCAAGCAGCTCGCCATCGTCGTCGCACGCCGTCTGCTGCAGCTGCGCGACGGCGACGACGAGTCGCTGCGCCTGCCCG